>NZ_JAKMSK010000003.1:0-155951 GCF_025772605.1 Campylobacter sp. CNRCH_2016_0050h
GTTATAAATGGTATTGGTGGAGATATAAAAGATGATTTATATATAAGTGATTATTGTGCTAGAAATTATAATGTAGCAGTTTTAAATGTAAATTATCATTGTATAGGGAATAGAACTCAAACAGGAGCGGAATCTTTTCTTGATAATATCGATAAGCTTATTTTTGATGCAAGCTTAAAAGCTATTGATATAGAAATTCCTTATGATATATCAAAACTTAATACTTTTGAAGAATTTCATCCTGCTATGGAATATCTTAATAAAGAAATTCAAAAAAAGAAAGACGCCTGGGATTTTGATAGAGATTATTATTTGGATTTAAGTGTGAGCTTACAGCCTACCAAAAATGAATATCAAAATTTTGGCATCATGCAAGCAACAGATATACTAAATGCTCTTTTATATATTAGAAAAAATTCTCCTTTTAAAGCTATGGGGGGGGGTATAAAGCATATTTTAATAGGATCATCCCATGGAGGATATTTAGCAAATTTATGTGCAAAGTTAGCTCCTTGGCTTGTTGATGTTGTAATAGATAATTCTTCTCATGTTAGTCTTACTAATTTATGGAGAGTTATAGGTTTTGGTAAAGAAATTGATTATACTAAATACTACTGCTTTGCATTTCTTAATTTTTATAGTAATATGAAGTTATATTTTTTCGATAAAACACTATGGACTACAAACAAACAATCCCCTTATTATTTTTCGCCTGCTAGAAAACTCATTAGAGAAACACTAAATAAAGATCATCTAAATATACAAGCAAAATATCCAAATCCAAAACACATTACTTATCATTCTAAATTTGATGAATATGTTCCTTTAGAAGAAAAAGAAGAATATGTTAATATCTTAAAAGAACATGGACTTGATGTTGAATTTATAAAGGTTGTAGATGAAAAACAAATAGATGGCAAATTTATTAAAGACTTAACTCATGGTATGGGTATACCTATAAAACTACTTATTAAAAAACACTTACCACAAATTTTACAAGAGCCTTTAAAAGATAAAACTTGTAAAAAAGAAATCTCATACAAGTGTGATGATTTAATATATACTTTTAAAGAGGAAAATGAGCAGATTGTTTTAAGTGTGGAAAGGGTTTAAACAAATATTTGTTTAAACACCAGCTAAAGCTAAAAGATCGCTTACTTTTTCACATTTTTTAAGATCATCACCGCTAATTTGCTTGCCAAGTGAGTTTTTAAATAATACCATGATAGATACAAAAGCTAAGCTATCCCATTCATCAATATCATCTAAAATCATATCTTCTTTTAGTGTTTCATCCATATGCATAGCTTCGCTAATAGCTTCTAATAATTCTTCTTTAGTCATTTTTTTCTCCTTTATAAATTGAAATTGTATCAGTTTTAAAGTTTTTATCAAAATTTATATAAGTACTCCCCCAAGCATATCCAGCACCAAAAGCACTTAAAATGGCATTAAAATCATTTTTTTGTATTTCACAAAGTAAAGCAGGTAAAGAGCAAGCACTTAAATTAGCATATTTTGACATCAAAAAATTTGGTGCTTTAGAGCTATCAATACCCAAGTCATTTATAATAGAATCAACTAAAAATTGATTGGATTGATGTAATAAAAAATAATCCACTTCATCTTTACTTTTTTCACAAAAATCAAGCATTTCTTTTATGCTTTGGCTCTCAAGATTAAGCGCTTGATTAAAAATTTCAGCCCCATCCATGTAAAGATTATCTAAGCTCCTATGCTTATTGGTTTGAAATATTTCTTTATTGGAGCTTTTACTCTCATCAAGTTTAGTAAAAGCTCTATTGGGTATGATGAGTTTGTCAAAACCTTCTCCATTAGAATAAAGCTTAAAAAACGATTTTTCATTTGCACTGCTTATGAGTGTTGCACTTACTCCATCGCCAAAGATTGGAGCTAAATTTGCATTTAAAGGGTTTATGGTTTTGCTTAAAGTATCACCACAAATTAATAAAATATTTTTTGCATTTTGATTTTCTAAAAAAGAAAAAGCTATAAATAAGCCATATAAATACCCCGAACACGCTTGATTTACATCAAAAGCTATGGTTTGAGGTTTTAAATTTAATCGTTTGTGAAGATAGTTTGCGCATGATGGCATAAAAAAATCAGGAGTTTGTGTAACAAAAATCACCATATCAAGCTTATTTTTATCAAAATCGAGCATTTTAAATAAATTTATACTTGCTTCATAGGCTAAATCTGTTGTGCTAATATTTTCATCAGCGATAAATCTTTCTTGTATGCCTGAAATTTTTTTCATTCTTTTTAGCATTTTGACATCATTTTGAAAAACATCTTCTAAGCAATCATCTATATTTATACATTTATTAGGCACGCAAACGCTTATGCCTGCTATTTTGGCTTTATTAAAACTAGCTTTCAATTATAAGTCCTTCGTAATTTATCATTTCTTTTTGGATTAGAGTAAAATTTTCTTTTATATTTGCATTTAAACTATATAAAAATTCTAAAAATGGCATATTTTTTTCACCCTTTTGAAAGTATAAAATACATTCTTTTGTATTAAAATGCACATGTAATAACTCTATAGCCTTATATAGCATAATTTTTTCAAGCTTTCTTCCTAAGGCTCTGCAACTTATGCAAATATCTTTTATGATTAAATTTGCTTCATCTTTATAAGCTACAAAAATTGCTATAATGCCACTATCACTTAATTTATCACTCATGCTTATAGTCAAAATAGCATGTTTTTGCATAAATTCTTCACACTCTTTTAAGCTTAATCTTGAGTAATTTGATATAAATTGATTAGTTTTATTAAGCAGTTGTGAAATTCTTTCAAGTTCATCTGCGTGGTTGATGTGAAATTTCAAACAAATTTGTAATTTTTCAAAATACTCTTTAGGGTTAAGCTTGCTAAGCTCTTGTCTTTGTAAATTTGCTTTAATATCAGCACTTCTTAACTCATCTTCCTTGCTAAAGCTTGTTTTTAAAAGTCTAGGATAGAGCTTTAAACTATAAGCACTATTTTCATCAGCTAGTAAGGTGTTAATATGAAGGTGTGATACATTTTCAATTTCGGCTATATTATCATCAATGAATAGCACACTATCAAAAGCTATATTAAAAAAATTTACAATTTCTTTAATATTTTCGTCTTTACTTTTCCAATTAGCCTTGATCATACTAAAATCATCAAGTTGTAATAAAAAGTCTTTTCTTTGTGAAAAAAGTTTTTTTACATCTTCTTCTTCATTTTTTGAAGCGATGGCGAGTAAAAAACCTTGATTTTTTAAATTTAAAAGCTCACTTTGCAAGGCTTTATGATTGCTAGATAAAGCAAGATTTTCAATGCCATCTTCGCCTAAAATTCCTTGGTATAAGGTATTATCAAGATCTATGATGATTGCTTTTAAAGTTGGTTGCAAGAAGCTAGGTAGGATTTTTAGTCCTAGAATTTGGGCTAATTTTACACAAGCTTTATTACTAAGTCTGCTTGCATTTATTTCAAAATTACTATCATCTATGATGAGATTTTCATCTAAAAAGGGCTTTAGTATTTTGCAAATACTATATTCTTTTAAGCTTGTATTACCAAGTAAAAGTGTGATGATAGGAGCGTTGCTAATGCTTGATAGTTCTTGTATTTTTTCTTTGATAAAATCATCTACATTTTTTTTATAATTGTTTAAATCTATAAATATGATGTTTAAATCTGCTTTTTGAAAATTATCATAACTTAAACTATCATCATAAGAGCTTATGTTAAATTCAGCCTTTAATTTACTAAAGGCTAAAAATGCATTTAGTATGCTTGAAATCACTTCAAAAGAGTGATTTCTAAAAACATTAATAGTAATTTTTTTATAATGATTTTCCTTGCTAAGTTTTATAAGATCATTTCTTTTTAAATTTGGTGAAAAAAGATTCATTCTTTGACCAAAACTACTGCCATTACAATAGCATTTTTTGTTTTTAGTGCTTTTTCTAAAGAATAATTATTCGCCATAAAATATTCACATTCTTTGATTTTCAATCCTGCTTTATTAAGTAATTCTTTAACTTCATCAGGATGAGAAAATAAATAAATATGATCAATTGCAGGAGCGTTGATAGGTATAGTCGCAAAGATTTCTCCATTATCATTTAATAAGGCTTTTACATCTTTCATAAATTGTAAAGGTTGTTCAACATGTTCTAAAACCTCTCCCATTACTACCAAATCAGCTTTGTTGTTAAACTCACATTTGGTAAAATCTTTACATATAAATTCGCATTTAGTATTTATTTTGCCAAACTGATTTTCTACCATATCCTTGCTCATTTGACAACTTATAGGAGATATATCGATGCCAAAATATTCTTTAAATTTTTGACTTCTTAGGGCTTTAACAAAAAATTCACCATGTCCTGGTCCTATTTCAAGATAGGTATTTTCTTGATTTTGTTTTTCATCTATATACTTAGCAAAATATCTTCTAACTTCAATATGAGCATTCCATATAAAAGAAGATATAGCAAGACCTACCATGTATTGCTTCATATAGTTTTCATTAAAATACACCATATTTTCTACTTCTGCTAAGGTGCTATATCTATATTTTCCAAATTCTATAAAATATCTAGTTTCTTCTAAAGTATCATTTAATACAACTATATAGCTTTGAGCTTGTTCTTCTAAAGTAATATTTAGTGTATCTTTGTAATAAACAATAAGCTTTTCTAAATCTTCATATTCTTCTTTAGAGAGTTGTAATCCATCTAAACATTTTTTGTGTAGTGGATTTTTTTCTTCTATTAGCTTAAATAATTCTTTTGTATTTTCTAGCATAATTTCTCCTTAATAGCTTGCAAAAGTTCATTTTGTGATTTTAGCTGACTTAATTCATCTTTGCTAAATTTGATTTCAAATTCTTCTTCTAAGCTCATGATTATATCAATATGATTTAAAGAAGTCCAATTTTTGCAATTTTGCATGCTTAAATTTGAATTTTCATCAACTTTTACTTCTAGTATATTTTCTAAAATTTCATAAAATTTATTTTCCATGATTAATCCTGTAATATAAAAATATTTTTATCTTCATCAAGAGCATTTTTTATCGCTTCTTTGTATTCTTTTGTATGAAATAAACATATAGTTGCACCACCAAAATTTTCGTATATAAAATTTTTTGTTTTTTTAGTAATATAGTTTATATTATCGACATTTGGTAAAGATTTTTTATCTAAATGTCTAACATAAAATTTTATTTTTTTATCATGCATTCTGTTTTGTTCGTCTATTATTTTTCCGTGAAAATCTTTAAAATATCTGTAATCTACTCGGTATTCTTCTTCGATATAATGAGTTAGAGTGTGTCCTGTAGTGCTTCCAAAAAGTATATATTTTCCATTTTCTTGTGTTAAAATATCATACACACAATTTTCTCCAAAACAACTTGTAGTGTCCTTTAAAAACAATTCTTCTTTGGCTCCTTTTATAGCAAAGGAAAATATAGGATCATTAGTGCGTTTTACTCCTGCTTGTTTGCGAAAATATTCATTTAAAGCACCCATTTTTGTAGGAGAATTTAATTTATCATAAACTTCATTTTTGCAAAAACTATAAGTAAAAGTAGGCATGATTAAAGTACCTTCTTTACCTATAACTTTAAAAAAACAATCTAATATAGTTTGTAAAAATTCATTTCTAGGAAGTAAAGGAATACCAAATTTCATCAATTCACTATGTACACACAAAATATCACCTTTTTTGATGCCAAGTTTTTTGAAAGCTTCTATTAAGTCAATATTAGAGTATTTTTTATCATTATGTTCTAAGAAATATTTCATTTTATCAATCCGTGAAATTTTAATTTTTCTATTAAATCTTTTAATTCATAAGCTTGCATGTTTAGCTTTGAGGCTATATCTAAAACATCGTTTTTACCATCGCAATATGCTAAAAAATTACATGATATTAGTATATCATTGGTTGAAGAAGTATTGATAGTGTGATATAACCCTCTTTTACCCAAATTTGGTTCACAAAATATCGTATTTTGATAAATTTCATTAACCTCTAAATTCATAATGATTTCTTGCATAGCTTTTAAGCCACCTTGCAATCCCTCTTCACTGATGAAATTTAAGTCATCCTTGCTAGTATGATATTCTTTATACTCTAGATACTTACTTCTACAAATTCCGACTACGGGTAAATTTACTAAAGGAGCACAGTATTGTCTCTCATCGCTTCCTCTATCTAAAAAGCTAAATTCTTTAAAATTATTTTTTTCTTTTAAGGTATGCAAAGCTACTTTATCTGCTAGGGTATTTTCACTTGGAGTGTGAATGAGTGAGTAAGCATTATCATCACCTATGCAAGAGAGTACAAAACCTGCTTTAGTGTGTTTTTACAAATACTTTAAATGTTTACTAAGATAAACTATACTCCCTATGGTTTCAGGAATAAAAACAAAACGATAATTATATTTTCTCTCTTTAAGTTCTAAAAGCCATTTAGCTAAAAACACAGCTACCACAGGGCCACTTAACTCGTTATTTGCCATAGATGGATGACAAAGGTAAGTAGAGATTAAAATTTCATCCTTTGTTTCTTGCGTGCTAGGTATGAGTAAATCAGCATAGTTTAAAACTCCATTTTCATGGTGCTTTGCGTCTATGAAAACTTTATATTTTCCTTCTTTTAGTTTAACTCTATCTTCATGTTTTATACAAAACCCCCAACACCTTTTATAATAGCTTGTCACATAAGGTATGGCATCAGGCATTTCTTCTATAGAGTAAAGGTGTTCTTGTAAGCTTGCTAGATTAAGCTCTGTGTCTATGCCTGTGCTATAGTTTAATACATGAAGATTATTTTGCTTAAAATCACAAATTTTTTCTCCATTTGGAGTGATGATATAAGCATCGTTTATTTCCCATTCAGCAGGTACTTCCCAATCAAATACTTTACTCCCGCTTGCTATAGAGTGAATTTTTAATATACCCCCCCCCATAGCTTCATCAAGTATTTTTAAGCTTTGTCTAAAGCCTTTCCCGGTAATACTTCTGCATATAGGAAAAAGCTCACAAACTAGCTCATACATACTTTTACTCACAATAAGCCTTTTTAGTTTCTTCTAAAATCTTAAATAAACTATCTTTAATAAATTGTGCTTCTTTTAAACTCATTTCTTGATGAGCAGGTATGCTAAGTTCAGCTTTATAAAAATTATCCGCATTTTCTAAGAATAAATTTCCATATAAGTTTTTATAATAACTAAACTCATAAGTAGGCTTATAATGCACTTGTACACCTATGCCCAAATTTAATAATTTTTCAAAAATAACCTCTTTTTGGCAATAAAACTCAGGAAAAAGCAAAATAGGATATAAATGTCTTGAGCTTTTTTTATAATCTTTGATTTTTATAGTGCTAAAATAAGGATTTTTTTCAAATTCTTTATCGTAAAAACTTGTGATGATTTCTCTTTTTTCTAGCATATTATCAAGTTTTTTAAGTTGATTTATACCCAAAGCACAAGCTACATCGCTTAAACGATAATTATAGCCTAGTTCAATCATATCACTATTCCAAAGCCTTTTTTTGACTATACCATGACTTCTTAAAAGCTTAATTTTTGAGATTAATTCCTCATCATTGCTAACAACCGCACCACCCTCAAAGGTTGTAATAGGTTTAACCGGATGAAAAGAAAATATGCTCAAATCCCCCATAGAGCCTACTTTTTGATCTTTATAAATAGCACCTAGGGCATGACTTGCATCATCAATTAGTGGGATGTTGTATCGTTTGGCTAAGGCTAAAATTTCATCCATTTCTACACTATTTCCCGCAAAATCAACCACGCAAATTGCTCCTATATTAGAGCTATCTTGGCTTAATCTTAAAGCAAGTTTTTTCTCATCAATATTTCCATCGCTTTTTACATCTATAAACTCAACCCTAGCACCTGCCATTAAAGCTGCATTTGCAGTTGCAGCAAAGGTAATGGGGGTTGTTAAGACAATTTTATCTTTTATATTTAAAGATAAATATGCAAGGTGTAAAGCAGAAGTAGCTGAATTTAGCACGCAAGCATATTTTACACCTACATATTCACAAAGGGCTTGTTCAAATTCTTCAACCTTTTTTCCACCGGTTAAAAAATCATCTTTTAAAGCCTCACAAACTACTTGTATGTCTTGTTCGTCAATATTTTGATGAGAATAAGTTATCATTTTTCAAGCTCTGTATGATTTATTATATTTAAAAGCTCTTCTTGGCTAATCCATGATGGATTATTATCAGAGCTATAAGAAAAGCCATTAGAAACTTTTTTACCCTTTTGTCCTTTTGCATTTATACTAAAATCAACATTAGTGTTATTAAATTGAATACTTGGACTAATAGCATAATAATTTTCAAATTCATAAGTTAAATGACTATCATCACTTGAAATCATAATTTCATGTAGTTTTTCACCTGCTCTTATACCTATGATTTTATGAGCTAAATTAGGAGCCATAGTTTTAGCTAAATCAACGATTTTCATAGAAGGAATTTTTGGTACGAAAATTTCCCCTCCATGCATATAGGCAAAATTATTCAGCACGAAATTAACCCCATCTTCTAAGGATATCCAAAATCTTGTCATTCTCTCATCTGTGATAGGAAGTTCTTTAGCGCCTTCATTGATGAGTTTTTTAAAAAATGGTATGACAGATCCTCTTGAACCTACTACATTACCATATCTTGTAACGCTAAATTTAGTATGAGAATTTCCTGCGATGTTGTTTGCTGCTACAAAAAGCTTATCACTTGCAAGCTTTGTAGCTCCGTATAAATTAATAGGATTGCATGCTTTATCGGTTGAAAGAGCGATACATTTTTCTACATTATTTTCCAAACACGCATCGATTACATTTTGTGCTCCATGGATATTAGTTTTTATACATTCCATTGGATTATATTCTGCAATTGGCACATGTTTCATAGCAGCTGCATGAATGACAAAATCAACATCTTTCATTGCTATGCTTAATCTTTCTTTATCTCTTACATCACCTATAAAATAACGCATGCAATCATCGTTAAATTTTCTTGCCATTTCAAATTGCTTGAGTTCATCGCGTGAATAGATAATGATTTTTTTAGGTTTGTATTTTTGAAGTAAAGTTTTAGTATAAGTTTTTCCAAAACTTCCTGTGCCACCGGTGATTAAAATGCTTTTTCCATTAAACATATATATTTTCCTATTACTTGACTAAGTTTTTATATCGGTTGAAAATAAAATTATTTTAAAATTCTTGGTAAAGTTATACCTGTTTGAGCTTGGTATTTACCTTTTTTATCAGCATATGTTACATCACAAGGCTCATCTCCTTGTAAAAATAAAACTTGAGCTATACCCTCATTAGCATAAATTTTAGCAGGTAGTGGGGTTGTGTTTGAAATTTCTATAGTGATATGTCCTTCAAAACCTGGCTCAAAAGGGGTTACATTTACTATAATGCCACATCTTGCGTAAGTGCTTTTGCCAAGACAAATAGCCAAAACATCATTTGGCATTTTAAAATATTCAACTGTTCTTGCAAGCGCGAAAGAATTTGCAGGTACTATACATACATCGCCTACAAAATCTACTACATTTTCTTCTACAAAATTTTTAGGATCTACAACGGTGGAATTTACATTAGTGAAAATTTTAAATTCTCTTCCAACTCTTATATCATATCCATAGCTTGAAAGCCCATAACTAACTATACCTTTACCTATGTTTGCTTCACAAAATGGCTCTATCATATTGTGCTCTAATGCCATTTTTTTGATCCAATTATCCGCTTTTAAGCCCATTTTTGTCCTTTATAATTAAAGTGAATTTTTAAATTATATCTTAAAATAAAAGTAAAAAATAAATAATTGAAGTTATTTTTAGTATTTTTATATATAATTATAAATTAAGTCTTATAAATTAAGGAGAATATATGACAAAAGAAGAAATCAAAGAACTAATGCAACTTTTTGCAGAAGCAAATATAAGCAAGATTAAAATAAAAGAACAAGATGGATTTGAAATAGAACTTGAAAGAGATATGTGTTGTGAATTACCAGCTCCAGCTCCTGTTGCTCCAGCTCCACAGCCAATTAATGTAAATGTAGTTAATGAAACCAAAGCAAGCTCAAACTCTTCTAATAAACCGACTATCAATAGCCCTATGGTAGGTACTTTTTATCAAGCTCCAAGCCCAGGTGCAGCACCTTTTGCTAAAGCGGGACAAACTATTAAAAAAGGAAGTACTATAGCAATTATTGAAGCGATGAAAATTATGAATGAAATCGAAGCTGAATATGATTGTAGGATAGTAGAAGTATTAGTTGCAGATGGTCAGCCTGTAGAATTTGGTATGCCTTTATTTGTGGTGGAGAAATTATAAAATGGAAATTAAAAAAGTTTTAATAGCAAATCGTGGAGAAATTACATTAAGAGCTTTAAGAACTGTAAAAGAAATGGGAAAAAAAGCAATTTGTGTGTATTCTACCGCAGATAAAGATGCTTTGTATTTAAAATATGCCGATGCGAGTATTTGCATAGGAAATGCTAGAAGTTCAGAAAGCTATTTAAATATCCCAGCTATTATTAGTGCAGCTGAAATTAGCGAAGCGGATGCGATTTTTCCAGGATATGGATTTTTAAGTGAAAATCAAAATTTTGTTGAAATTTGTGCAAAACATAATATCAAATTCATAGGCCCTTCAGTAGCTGCTATGGCACTAATGAGTGATAAAAGTAAAGCAAAACAAGTAATGCAAAGAGCAGGTGTGCCTGTAATCCCAGGAAGCGATGGGGCTTTAGGTGGGGTTGAAGCAGCAAAAAAACTTGCTAAAGAAATAGGCTATCCTGTGATTTTAAAGGCAGCAGCAGGTGGTGGCGGCCGTGGTATGCGTGTAGTTGAAGATGAAAAAGATTTAGAAAAAGCTTACTGGTCAGCAGAAAGTGAAGCGATGAGTGCTTTTGGTGATGGAACTATGTATATGGAAAAATACATCCAAAACCCACGCCATATAGAAGTGCAAATCATAGGAGATAGCTTTGGAAATGTGATACATTTGGGTGAGAGAGATTGCTCTATGCAAAGACGCCATCAAAAACTTATAGAAGAATCTCCTGCAATTTTACTAGATGAAAAAACAAGAGCAAGACTTCATGAAACAGCAGTTAAAGCTGCTAAGGCTATTGATTATGAGGGTGCGGGAACTTTTGAGTTTTTAGTGGATAAAAATTTAGATTTTTATTTTATTGAAATGAATACGCGTTTGCAGGTTGAGCATTGTGTGAGTGAGATGGTAAGCGGGGTAGATATTATCGAGCTTATGATTAAAGTAGCAGAAGGGTATCCTTTACCAAAACAAGAAGAAATTAAACTTAAGGGTCATTCTATAGAATGTAGAATTACTGCTGAAGATTCTAAAACTTTCTTACCTTGCCCAGGTAAAATCACAAAATATGTAGCTCCTGCAGGACGCAATGTAAGAATGGAAAGCCATTGTTATCAAGATTATAGTGTGCCTCCTTATTATGATTCTATGATTGGAAAATTAGTCGTTTGGGGAGAAGATAGAAACACAGCTATAGCTAAAATGAAAATAGCCTTGCAAGAGCTTATCGTAGGTGGGATAAAAACAACCAAAGATTTTCATTTAGCAATGATGGATAATGCAGATTTTATCAATAATAATTATGATACAAATTATCTTTCAAGACATTAATTGAAGATAGGTTTTAACCTATCTTAATTCTTCTATATGAGCATTTGCTCTTATTTTATCAAGATGATTTTTTAAGGCTTGTTCTTTTTGAGTTAGGGTATAGACATTGCTAACTTGATCTTTGATTAAATCAAATTCGATAGGATTTTTACCATATTTTTCTTTTACAAAATACACTATATAAGCGTTTTCGCCATTTAACACTGGAGTAAATTCTCCTATTTTTGTATTATTTAACAAAGCAAGTAATCTTGGATCTAAACTAGCTGCGTTTAAACTAATGGCTTTTGATTTAATTTGAGAATTTTTATACATAGGATTTTGTGCAAGCTGTTGTAAAAGTTCAGGATTGGTAGAATTATAAACAACTAAGTCTATATTTGAAAAAGTGCTAAATTTATCAAGATTGCTTTCATAAAAATGTTTTAGTGTTTCATCATCAATATTGATTTTTACATTTTGCATTATGCTTCTATAAAGTTTTTCTCTTTCAAGATCTTTTCTAACTTTGTTTTTAAAAACTTCAAAACTTAAACCATCTTTTTCTATCTTTGCTTGCAAACCATTAATGTCAGTTTTATTGCCTTTTGCTATTTGGGCTAATTTTTCATTAAGTTCAAAAGTGCTTACATAAATTCCTAGCTTTTTAGCTTCGCTTTGTTGAACTTTATCATCTACTAAAAATGCTATAGCTTTTTGTTTGTCATTAGTTTTTAATTCTTTCATAGTTTGTTCTATATCATAAAGAGTAATAGGTTGATTTTCTACTACCATTGCTACACCACCAAGGGTTTGAGCATATAAAATATTTGCAGCAAAACAACAAGATATTAAAAATTTTCTCATATAAAACCTTTATTTAAGTGTAAATATAGCATTATAACAATAAAAATTTAAAAAAGGTAAAAATATGCAAGAAATCACAACGCGTTTTGCTCCTTCTCCAACAGGATATTTGCACATAGGAGGGCTTAGAACAGCTTTATATAATTATCTTTATGCAAGAAAAAATAAGGGTAAATTTTTATTGCGTATTGAAGATACGGATTTAAAAAGAAATTCACAAGAAGCTACGCAAGCTATTATAGAAGCATTTAAATGGTGTGGGCTTGATTATGATGGGACGATTGAGTATCAATCTCAAAGATTTGATATTTATAAAAAATACATTCAAAAATTATTAGATGAGGGCAAGGCTTATTATTGTTATATGAGCAAAGAAGAGCTTGATGAGTTAAGAGCTAAGCAAGAAGCAGCTAAAGAGCGTCCAAAATATGATGGTAGATATAGAGATTTTAAAGGAATTCCGCCAAGTGGTATTGAGCCTGTGGTGCGTATAAAAGCACCACAAAGTGGAGAGATTAAATTTATAGATGGCATTAAAGGCGAGGTTAGTTTTAAGGCTGAAGATATTTTAGATGATTTTGTAATTGCAAGAAGCGATGGTAGCCCAATTTATAATTTAACCGTTGTAATTGATGATGCACTAATGGGTGTGAGTGATGTTATAAGAGGAGATGATCATTTATCAAATACTCCAAAACAAATTGTCCTTTATGAAGCACTAGGCTTTAAAATACCTAAATTTTATCATGTAGCTATGATACATGGTGAAGATGGTAAGAAACTTTCTAAGCGTCATGGAGCAACTGATGTGATGGAATATAAAAATATGGGGATTTTACCTCAAGCCTTGCTTAATTTCTTAGTGCGTCTTGGTTGGAGTCATGGCGATGATGAAATTTTTTCTTTAGAAAGTATGCAAGAGCTTTTTGATCCAAATCATATTAACAAAAGTGCTTCTTGCTATAATTTTAAAAAATTAGAATGGCTTAATGCTCATTATATTAAAACTTTACCTTTTGAAGAAATCAATAGACAATTAAAAGATTTAGGATTTGATTTAAGTCAGTATGAAAAAGCAGGCTTTTTGCTAGATATGTTAAGAGAGAGAGCTAAAACCTTACATGATATTATTAGTGGGGCTAAAGTGTTACTAAATAACCCAAAAGAATATGATCAAAAGGCTGTAGATAAATTTCTCAATGTTGCAAATTTAACTTATTTGGAAAAATACGCTATGGTTTTAAATGAGCAAAAAAATGCTTGTGAATTTGAAGAATTAACTAATCAATTCTTAGAAGAAAATAATCTTAAGTTAAAAGATCTAGCTCAAGCTATACGCATTGCACTCACAGGAAACTCGGTTAGTCCTAGTATATTTGAAGTATTGGAATTTTTAGGAGTGCAAAAGGCTAAACTTAGGATAAAAAATTTACTAAATTATATGAAGGAAAAATAATGAATTTAAAAGAAGAGGCTTTAGAGTATCATTTAGGTGGTAAAGTAGATATTGTTGCTAGAAAGCCTATGGATAGTGCACATGATTTATCTTTGGCGTATTCTCCTGGGGTTGCTGAACCTTGTATTGAGATAGCAAAAGATGAAACTTTAGCTTATAAATACACTAATAAAGCTAATTTAGTTGCTATAGTAAGCGATGGTAGTGCGGTTTTGGGACTTGGCAATATAGGAGCGAGTGCAAGCAAACCTGTTATGGAAGGAAAAGCTTGTTTGTTTAAAAAATTTGCTAATGTTAATGCTTATGATTTAGAAATTAATGCTCATAGTATAGATGAAATTGTTACTTTTTGTAAAGCTATAGCGCCTACTTTTGGAGGAATTAATTTAGAAGATATTTCAGCACCAAAATGCTTTGAAATAGAAGCTGCTTTGCAAGATCTTGGAATTCCTGTAATGCATGATGACCAACATGGAACTGCGATCATTTCTACAGCAGGATTAATGAATGCTATGGAAATTAGTAGTAAAAAATTTGAAGATATTAAAGTAGTGGTAAGTGGTGCAGGTGCAGCAGGTATTGCAAGTGCTAGAATGTATAGAAATTTAGGGGTTAAAAATATCGTTTTAGTAGATAGTAAAGGTGTGATTAATACTCAAAGAGATGATTTAAATAAATACAAACTAGAATTTGTAAGCGATACCAAAGATAGCACTTTAAGAGAAGCTTTAAAAGGTGCTGATGTATTTTTGGGTTTGAGTGCACCTAAGATTTTAGATGATGAGATGATTTTAAGTATGGCAAAAGATCCCGTGATTTTTGCATTAGCTAATCCTGTACCTGAAGTAATGCCAGAAGATGTTAAAAGAGTTAGAAACGATGCTATAGTTGGAACAGGTAGAAGTGATTATCCAAATCAAATTAACAATGTTTTAGGTTTTCCTTTTATTTTTAGAGGAGCTTTAGATGTAAAAGCGACTAAAATCACTGAAAATATGAAAGTAGCTGCTGCTAAAGCTTTGGCTGATTTAGCTAAGCTTGAGGTAACTGATGAGGTAAAACAAGCTTATGGAGTAGAAGAGCTTAGCTTTGGTAGAGATTATGTGATACCAAAACCATTTGATAGCAGGGTAAAAGCTGTAGTTAGTGCTGCTGTGGCAAAAGCTGCGGTTGAAGATGGAGTAGCTTTGATAAATAATTTTGATTATCAGAGATATTTTGATAGTTTAAAATAATTTTTTATAAATTAAGTTTTATTTAAAATAATTTTTTATTATAAAACTTAATTTTATCTATTTTTTATTGTTTATATGAGTTATAAAAACATATTTTTTAAAAATCATTTAAAAAATATGTTTTAAATGTTACTTTTTTTCTTTTTAAATTATATAAATTTGATATTACTAGTGTTTTTAATAAAATTAATTTATATTTAAGATATTTTTTAATAGGATATTTTTACTTAATCATAGAAAGGTCGAGATGATTTTTGGTAAGATAGATTATCTTAATTTACTCCCTTTACATATCTATCTTAAAAAATCAGCTTTTCCTAGCTATGTTAAGCAAACTACAGAATATAAAAAAGGGGTTCCTAGTAAGCTAAATCGCCATTTGTATTTTAGACGCATTGATGCAGCGATTATCTCAAGTGTTGAAAGTCGTAGAAAAAAATACAAAACCTTAAATGTGGGGATTTGCGCAAGCAAAAAGGTAAAAAGCGTTTTAGTGAAAAAACAATCTGAAAGCAAAGAAGATGCAAGCTCTGCAACTTCTAATGCTCTTGCAAAAGTTTTAAAGCAAAAAGGGGAGGTTATCATCGGTGATAAGGCTTTAAAACTTTATTTGCAAAATCCAAAAGATTATATTGATTTATGTGAATTATGGTATGAAAAGACAAAACTACCTTTTGTTTTTGCTCGATTTTCTTGTATTAAAAATTTTTCTATTTATAAAAAAATGATGAAAAATTTCACAAAAAGTAAAATTTTCATTCCACAATATATTTTGCTAGATTATTCTAAGTCAAGAAATCTTTCTCAAAAAGAAATTAGTGCATATTTAAAGCTAATTTACTACAAAATAGGAACAAAGGAGCAAAAGGCGCTAAAAAAATTTTTAGCTAATGCAAACAGCAAGATACTATAAAAAGGACAATTTATGAGTATAGCTAAACAATATATCAATGAAACCTTAGAAAAAATTCAAGCAACTTCCCCAAGACAACCTATCTTTTTTCAAGCAGCAACTGAGGTGTTAAATTCTTTAGAACCTTTACTCGAATCTAACAAAACTTATCAAGATCATGCTATATTAGAGCGTATTGTTATGCCTGAAAAAACGACTATATTTAGAGTTGTATATATTGATGATGCAGGTAAAGCTCAAACGCATTTTGGTTATAGAGTGCAGTTTAATTCTAGTTTAGGACCTTATAAAGGTGGGATCAGGTTTCATCCTAGTGTAGATTTAGATGTTTTGAAATTTTTAGGTTTTGAACAAATTTTCAAAAACTCTCTAACAGGTTTAATGATAGGGGGAGCTAAAGGTGGAGCAAATTTTGACCCTAAAGGCAAAAGCGAAGCAGAAATTATGCGTTTTTGTCAAGCTTTTATGGCCGAGCTTTCAAAAATCATAGGTGCAAGCACTGATGTGCCAGCAGGTGATATAGGGGTTGGCGCTAGAGAAATTGGATATATGTTTGGAGCTTATAAGAAAATTAGCTCTAATTTTGATGGAACTTTAACGGGAAAGAAAATTCCATGGGGTGGAAGTTTAGTAAGAACAGAAGCAACAGGGTATGGCTGTGTGTATTTTACTCAAGAAATGCTAGCAAAATATAACAATGCATTAGAAGGAAAAGAGTGTGCAGTTTCAGGTAGCGGAAATGTGGCAATTTATACCATAGAAAAATTACATCAACTTGGTGCAAAAGCAATCACAATAAGCGATAGCGATGGATTTGTTTATGATAAAGATGGGATAGATTTAGATTTATTAAAAGAAATTAAGGAAGTAAAAAGAGCTAGAGTGAGTGATTATGCAATGCTTAAAAAAGGTGCTATTTTTACTCCAAAAAGTGCGTATAAACAAGGTTGTAATGGAGTATGGAGTATACCTTGTGATATAGCTTTTCCAAGTGCTACGCAAAATGAATTAAATTTAGAAGATATTAAAACCTTATATCACAATGGTTGTCGTATGGTAGCAGAGGGAGCTAATATGCCAAGCACACTTGAAGCGATCGATTTTATGTTAAATCAAAAAGACTTTTTATTTGCGCCAGCTAAGGCTGCTAATGCAGGTGGTGTAGCGACTTCTCAACTTGAAATGCAACAAAATGCAAGTATGTGTCAATGGAGCTTTGAGGAGGTTGATGCAAAATTACATAAGATTATGAAAAATATTTTTGAAAATTCATACGAGTGTGCAAAAGCTTATAATCATGAAGGAAATTTAGTAGTAGGTTCAAACATAGCAGGCTTTAAAAAAGTAGCTGATGCGATGATTGATCATGGTTATATTTAAAAAGATGGCTTAAATGCCATCTTTAGTGTATATAAAAAAAGCTTGTTATTTGATTAGCGATTTTTTCTTCTAAAGACTCTTTGGCTCTGTCTATATTACCAAGATAGGCAGTTCTTGCTAAAAGCGAGGTGCTTTGAGTAGAGTTTTTGGAGCTAATTTGTAAATTAACTTGCAAAAGATAGTAATTTTCTACTTCCATTTCAAAAACATCATCTATTTTATCAAAGTCATTATAAAAAAATCTCGCATTAGAAGCGCGTAATCTTTGTGCGTAAGAAAATTTCTTAAAATCTACTATATTGATATAAATTTTATAATCACTTTGAACATTATTTAAAACTAAGCCTAAATTTTGTAATTTTTGAGCGAGCTTGGCTTCTAAATTTGTGTTTAATTTTGAAGGATTATTGATGTGTAAAGAAAAACTTTGATTTTTATTAGCATGCAGGAAAATACCTTCATTATTTGTTTGGATAAAAGTTTGCATAGGGCCTGTGCAAGCACTTAAAAATAGTGCAAACACAAGCAAGAAAAAATTATTTTTGAGCATCGATTATAGTTGGCACAGCACGAAGACCAAGTTTAGAGTATTTTGCGAAAGTTTCTCTTACTGCTTTAACCTCAGCTTCACTAGGTTTTTTATAATCTTTTAAATTTTTATCATAATATTTTTTCATGATGGCGATTTTTTGTGCATCATCTTTAGCATTTTTACTTTCTTTGTAAATTAATGCAGATTTTTCAAAAGCACTAGTATCATGGATAGGGGTTAAGATAAATTTAACCTGATGAGTTTTTAGTGTTTCTTCTATTTTATCTAAATGCATTCTACAATATGGACATTCAGGATCGCTAAAAACATAAAGTAAAGGTTTGTTTTTATCGCCTAAAGAAATAAACATTTTTTCTTTTTTAAGTTCAACTAGAGCTTTTTTTGAAAATTCAGCTTGTTGTTTTTCCATGAGTTTTGCTTGATAAACTTGAGAGTAAAATTCACCTTTTTTTACATCAATTACTTCAGTTGTGATGATATTATCTTGAGTGAAAACGATTTCTTGGAAATTTTTACCACTAATTTCAAAATTAACTATCACAGCTTCAAAGTTAGTATCAGGAATTTTTTCTCTACTAGAAACACTAATGTTTGCATTTGATAAATTTGGATTTTTCTTAAAAAAATTAATAATTTCTTCATTGCTTGCAGCAAATAAAGAGCTAGCAAGGGTTAAGAGAGCTAAAGATTTTTTCATCATTTTCCTTTGTTTTAAAATTTTTGCACATTATAAAATGTAATCTTTAACACTTAGATTTTTAATATTCTTTTTTCCTCTATTTTTTTAACTTGAGGATAGTTTTTATCAAGATATTCTAAATAAGCTATGGCATATTTTCTTGAAATTTGAAAATGATTTTTAACAAAAGCTACATCTAAATGATGATTTTGCAAAAGTTTTAAAAACTCTTGCATGAGATTTTCAAGAGTATTTTTTTCTATAAAAAGATTATGTGCTAATCTTTTGACTTTATTTTCTTTGGTGAGTTTTTTTAAGATAAGATCCCCATTTTTCCTATCAAGCTCTAAATATTCATAAAGATTATAAGGTGCAGTAGGTTTTATACCTTCTTTTTTTAAAATTTCATAAAGCTCACAATGAGCCTTTTCTTGTAATTTTTCAAAATCTTGTCCTTTTAAAAACCATATGCCATCTTTAAAATCTAATTTTTCTTGCATTTGCTTGAGTGTATAAGCGCAAAAGCTCTCACTTGCCCAGCTAAGCCTTAAGGCGATAGAATGAGGCGAGATTAAAGCATAAGGATTTTTAGAGAAAATAAAATCAATAAATTCTTTCAAAGTTTGCATAGCATTTAAATCATATACATTTAAAGCTTGCTCATCGACAAAAACATGATTTAAGCTTTTTGCTAGGTTCAGGGCTTGCTCATGAGTGAGTTTAAAGCGTTGATAGCTTGAAAGCAATCCAAAGCCAAGTTTGTGAGTTTGTTTTAAAAACTCAAATACCTTTTTTAAATCTTTTTGTTCTAAAAGTGCTAAATACTTAGCTTTTATATCTTTTTTTAAAGGCTCACTTACCGCATTAAGAACCACACCACCGCTTTTAATACGCCCATTTTCAAGCAAGATGAATTTATCATCAAAACACAAAGGTAAGCTTTTATCAAATTCTAAGTTAATATAAGTTTTATCTTCAAATTCTTTGATTACACTAATTTTTGCATTAAGCTTTTTTGAGCCACTACAAAATTCTAAAATACTCCCGTGTTTAATCTCTGTATTAAAAACAACTCCATCGATACTTTTAAAACTTTTAAAAACACCTTTTTTACTTAATATATAGCCTTTTTTTAACTCATGATAATCACAATTTAAACTCAAAGCAACTCTATTATAAGCTTTTGCTTCTAAAACATTTTCTTCATGAATTTGTATATTTTTTACAATGATATCTTTTTGATTTTCAATGCAAAATATTTTTTCATTTTTGCTTATTTTTCCTTCATTTAAACTCCCTGTTACTACCGTTCCTATACCTTTTAGAGAAAAAACCCTATCAATGTAGTATCTAAAAATCAAATTTTCATCATTTTCTTTAGGCTTTAAACTAAGTAGATAGTTTTTTAAATTTAATATACTTTGCTCATCATAAATGCTAGTTGGAAAAACTTTTAAGATATTGATTTTAAAGGCTTTTAATTCTTTTAAAAGCTCTGCTTGCTTTTGTACTAAATCCTTGCATAAATCAACCTTACTCAAAATAAGCACTACATCTTTTACGCCTAAAAATTCCAAAACCCTTAAATGCTCTATACTTTGAGCCTTTAAACCCTCGTTTATATCTATGACAAACATACATACCCTAAAACCAAAAGCACCACTTATCATAGTTTTAATTAAACTTTCATGCCCAGGCACATCGATAAAAGCAATATTTAAATTTTCACTTTTTAAATTTGAAAAGCTAAGATTAATCGTAATGCCTTTTTCTTGCTCTTCTTTTAAATTATCACCTTCAAAACCATTTAAAGCTTTAATAAGCGAAGTTTTACCATGGTCAATATGCCCAGCAGTGCCTATGATGATACTATGCATGAAATACCTCTTTAATAATGCTTATTATTTTGTTTAAATCTTTTTCTAAAATACTTCTAAAATCTAGCACAAAATGCCCATTTTCAACACGGCCGATTACGCCTTTTTTTCTAAATTTTTCTTGTAAAAGCAAAGCTTTCTCATCAAAACTTAACACAAAAGTATCTAAGCTTTTATCAGGCATAGAGCCACCACCTACTAAACTTTTAGAAGCTTTTAACTCACATTTTATAGGAATTTTTTCTTTGATAAAGAGTGCCTTTTTTTCTATGGTTTTTAAATCATCATTTAAAAGTTTTAGTGTGGGGATTTTTTCATATTCTTTTTCTAAGTAAGCTTTGGCAGTTTCATTTAAAAAAGCTAGAGTGATTTTATCAACCCTTAGCATTCTTAGAAGTTGATTTTTTTTTAATTGTTGAATGTATTTTTTCTTTCCAAGTATAATGCCTGCTTGAGTAGAACCAAAAAGTTTATCACCGCTAAAACTTAAAATATCACAATGTTTTAAAAGCTCTTTCACACTCGGCTCGTTTTTACTAAGTTGTTTATTAATCTTTTCACACCAGCCAGCACCCAAATCATAATAAGATATGAGTTTTTTCTTTTTTGTCAAAGCGTGAATTTCACTTAAGCTTACTTCTTCAAAAAATCCTTTAAAAGCAAAATTAGAACGATGGGTTTTTAAAATCATCTTAGTATTTTCATTGATAGCTTTTTCATAATCATATAAATGAGTTTTATTAGTCGTGCCTATTTCTTTTAGTTTAACTCCAGCTGCTAGCATAACTTCAGGAATTCTAAAATTTCCCCCAATCTCAACTAACTCACTTCTTGAAGTAATAACTTCTTCATTTTTTGCTAAGGTGTTTAAGATCAAAAATACAGCAGAAGCGTTGTTATTAACAACTAAACAATCTTCACAATTAAATAATATTTTTAAATTTGCACTAAGTGCGTCATACCTTGAGCCTCTTTTACCACTTTGCATGTTAAACTCTAAATTTGAATAAGAGCAGATGATTTCTTTAGTTCTTTCAAAAATACTCTCATCAATAATGCTACGACCAAGATTAGTGTGTATGATAACTCCACTAGCATTGATCAAACTTTGACTTTGCATATTTAAAAACTCATCAATACTTTGAGCAATTTTACTTAGCAAATCTTGCAAGCTAAAATTTAAATTTTCATTTTTACTTAGTTCTTTTTTACAATTTGAAACAACTATTTTTGCAAAATGAGATCTTAAATACAAAGGATAATTAGCCAAGTTTTCATCGTTTATAAGTGTATTTATGGGTGGAAAATTTCTAAATTTGTTCATCTTAAACCTTAAGAATAAATTAGTAAAATTATAACTTTTTTATAATGAAATTTATATAATTAAGATTAAAAAATTTAAAAGAGAGTATTATGAAAGATTTTGTATTTTTAGAAAATGAAGATTTAATTCCTTTAAGTGATGATATTAGCATAGTTCAAAAAGCCTGTAATGAAGAAGTTTTTATAGGAAATTCAAAGCTTTTAAATCCTGAAGTTTATGCACCTGAGATTAATTTTTACCTTAAAAACTCACAAGATGATGTGCTTAAAAAAGCCAAAACTATTGAGTCTTTATACAAGATTAGATCTAAAGTTTATGATTTAGGACTTGATTTAGAATACACCAAAGAAGTGGGTAAAAATGTAATTATTGTAAGCAATGAGGATCAAGATGAGCTTATTGAAAGCTTAAAAAAACAAGAATACAAGGTTTTAAAACTAAGTAATGAGCAATGTTTGGGTGTTTTAGGTTGCGTGGGCGAGCTTTGTGTGATAGCTTTAAAAGATAATGAGCAAGTAGAGATTGATTGTGATTTTTTCTTATATGATATAAAAAAAGAAAGTTTTGATCAACAAAGTGGTTGCTATGATTTAACTACTTTAAGTCAAGAAGAGCTTATAAAACTTTTAAATTCTAATTCTCCAAAATATAAATTTAGAAATTATATTAGTTATGATGATAGCATTTGTCAATACCATGAAAGAAGAAGTATTCATTGTGGAAAATGTGCTGAAATTTGTCCTAGTGTGGCTATTTTAAAAGATGATGAGCAAAGAAAATTAGAATTTTCTCATGTGGATTGTTTAAGCTGTGGTGATTGTGTGGGGATTTGTCCTAGTGGAGCACTTGATTATGCACCTATGCCACGCAATAGCTTTTATGAAATTTTAAAATTTTATGAAGATAAAATCATTTTAATAATCCCTGAGAAAATGTCTATAGAAAATTTAAATATCACTTTAAAAGAAGATGTAATGCCTTTTATGATTAAAGGCGAAAACTATCTTGATCAAGCACATTTTTTAGCTATGCTTCAAACAAGTGGTGCGAGTGTGATTTTTTATAGTGATGGCTTATCGCAAGGTGCTTTAGAAGTGATAGCTTTGATGAATGAAATTTTTCAAAGAAAATTTAAACAAAACGCAATTTTTCTAGCTAAAGATGAAAAAGAACTTTTAGAAGCTATAAATCAAGCACATTTTATAGAAAATCTCAAATTTATTTCTTATAATCCTGCGCTTTTAAAAAGAGAAGATTTTGCTATAAGATTAAGAGAACTTATAAAGGAAGAAAATTTAGGCAATATCCCAAGTAAAGAATGGATACGCTATGGAAAAATCACCATCAATGCAGACACCTGTACTTTATGTCTTTCTTGTGTGGGAGCTTGTAATGTAGGAGCTTTAGTGGCTGATACTAAAGATAATTCTTTGAAATTTAACGCAAGTTTATGTACTACCTGTGGGTATTGTGAGGCAAGTTGTGCTGAAAAAGATACTTTAATGCTTCAAAGAAGTGGGATAGATTTGGAAAAAGAGTATTTTTCTTTTATGGTTTTAGCTCAAGATGAACTTTTTGCTTGTGTAGAGTGTGGAAAAGAATTCGCTACTAAAAAGGCCATTGAAAAAATCGCTAGCATTATGAAACCAAGATTTATAGGTGATGAAGCTAAGATAAAAACACTATATTGCTGTGCTGAATGTAAAGCAAAAGTAATGATACAAAGTATGAATGTGCTTTAAGCCAAAAGGCTTAAGCACTAAGTTTTAGCTTGTATTAAAAATTTTATATAATTTTTTAATATACAAGTTAATTTAAATTATAGTTTTTATACTTTGCTTAAATTTAGCGCAAAAGCTTTTTGGCTCAAAAGCACTTCATCATTTTCTTTAAAATCTTTAGCTTCTAAAGGGCTTAGTGCTACTTGGCTGATTTGATTACCTATGGCAAGTATGGCTATAAATATGCTATCTTGCTTTTGTAGTTTTAAAATGCGTGCTTTTATGGCAAATTTTTGCGAGCCTTGTGTCTTTAAAAAAACTTCATTAGGCGAGCCTTCTTTGATGATAGCTCCATTTTCTAAAATGATGACTTTATTAGCTAGTTTATAAACTTCACTTACATCATGACTGATTAAAATAGTAGTGATTTTATAAGTTTTGTGTATATTTAAAAGATAATCATGCAAGTGTAGTTTTATCTCATTATCTAGGGCGCTAAATGGCTCATCTAAAAGTAAAAGTTTGGGTTTTTGCATAATGGCTCTTGCTAAAGCTACGCGTTGTTTTTGTCCCCCGCTTAGCTCTAAAATATGACTTTTTTTGTGTTTGCTTAAATCTAAAAGTTCTAAAAGTTCATTAGCAAATTTTAGATCTTTTTTGGCAAAAAGTAAGTTTTGCTCTACATTCATATTTTCAAATAAAGCATAATCTTGAAAAACAAAGCCAAGTTTTCTTTTTTGTGGGCTTAGAAAGTTTTTATCATCAAAAAATATCGTATTATTAAAAGTGCAAATTCCTTGTGCTTTTTCAAAACCTGCTAAAATTCTCAAAAGCGTAGTTTTACCACTACCACTTTTTCCAAAAATAGCACAAAATTCTCCTTCTTTAACTTCAAATTTAACCTTAAGTTTAAATTCTTTTTCTTTATTTTTAAAGATTTTTTCAAAATCAAGTTTTAGCATAAATACTCTTTGATAAATAAAGCACTAGGATGTACATAAGCAAATACAAAATCATTTTTTTGATAATTTTGCTCTAAAAACTCATGGGTACTAATTTGAGCTTCGAAAGTGCAAATTTCATTTTCTAATCTTACGATAGTGATGATTTGTCCTTGAAAAATATCAATGATTTTTGCATAAAAGGTATTTAAAAATGAATTTTCTAAATTTTTTTTACTAAGCAAGCACTCGCTACTTTTAAAAGCTAGTAAAACTTCTTGATTAATGCTTGCTTTTTCATCAAGTTCTAAAGCAAGCATAAATAATTTATGTTTTTTTATAAGAAATTCTACCCAGTTTATATTTTCATGATTTTTTATAGTGTTTATTTTAGCTTTAATCATGGGATATTATAGCCATAAGCTTTGAAAATTTCCTTAGCCTTTTTGCTTAAAATAAAATCATAAAATTTTTTAGCTTTGGCATTATCTTTACCATAAGAAGTGATAACAATACCTTGATTGATTGGCTCATAAAGCTTTGGATTGATTAAAATATAATTTTTTCCTTCTTGGAGTTTATAAGATTTTAGTG
Organism: Campylobacter sp. CNRCH_2016_0050h; assembly: GCF_025772605.1. NCBI lineage: Bacteria > Pseudomonadati > Campylobacterota > Epsilonproteobacteria > Campylobacterales > Campylobacteraceae > Campylobacter > Campylobacter sp. CNRCH_2016_0050h. The sequence continues at coordinate 25,262 of NZ_JAKMSK010000003.1, forward strand.
TATCTTCATATAAAGCACTTGCTGCTATAAAACCCACATCAGCTGCTTTTAATGTTTGAGTAAGTGCTTCTCCTATGGATTTTGCCTCGATGATTTTAGCTTTTGTTTGCTCATAAATTTTAGCATTTTGTAAAGTTTCTATACTAGCTTGACCATAAGGAGCAGCTTTGGGATTAGCTATGGTGATGATTTTTACTTTTTCTTCTTTAAGTGTGTCTAATCCTTTGCTTAAATCCATTCTAACACTGAGTAAAGCTAAAGCTCCTTGAGCATAAATAACAGGTTTTGTGCTAGTAAAATTATCATCATACAAGCTTTGTGCAAATTTCATATTTGCAGCCATAAATATATCAAATGGCGCACCATTTTTAATTTGTGAGACTAAATTTCCACTAGCGCCTAAGCTTACATTGATACTAATATCAGGGTTTTCTTTTTGAAATTCTTTTTGCAAGGCTTTAAAAGCGTAAGCTACATTTGCAGCTGCAGCGATATTTACATCAGCACTATAGCCAAAAATACACAAAAAAAGTAGGGTGAAAATTTTTTTCATTTTTTATCCTTTTAGTAGTAAATTTTGAAAAAATTATAGCTTATTTTTAAAAGCAAAAATAAATTTGTGTTTTTTGCATATTTTCTAAGACTTATTTCATAAGCAAATAAAAATTACTAATTTTTTTTAAAGAATATTTTTAATGTAAAAATTTATTTTAATTTTTGTATAATATAAGATTTCAATTTATGAAATTTTAAAAGGAAAAAGCTTGTTAAAATACATACTAACTTTGTGTTTATTTTTTAACACTTTGATTTTAGCAAATGACTTTGAAGATTTTGAACAAGAATATCAAAAAAAAGAAGTCAAAGATAGCTTTTATACCTACAATAAAGCTATGAGTAAATTTAATTATGATCTTTATACTTATTTTTTAAGACCGGTTGTGCTTTCTTATAAAAGCATTACTCCAAGTTTTATAAGAACAGGTGTAAAAAATGCTTTTGATACCACAAGATCACCTTTTAGATTTATTAATCATCTTTTAAGTTTAGAATTTAGAAAAGCTGGTGAGGAATTTGGAAGATTTTGTGTGAATGTGATTTTTGGATTTGGTTTGTTAGATAGTGCGAGTAAAACTCCTTTAAAAAGTTATGAAGCTGATTTTGGAACGACTTTGGGCAAATGGGGAGTAGGTAGTGGAGCGCATTTAGTGCTCCCGTTTTTAGGCCCTTATAATGTAAGAGATGCTTTAGCTTTGCCTGTAAATTGGTTTATGGTGCCTGAGGGGTATATTGAGAATTTTTGGGTTGGTGTGGGTGTAAATGCTGCATTAAAACTCAATGAATTAAGTTTTGAGTATGAAAAAATAGATGATATTTACCAAAATAGTGTAGATTATTACATTTTTATACGCGATGCGTATGAACAAAGACGCCAAGAACTCATCAAATAAGGAGATAAAATGAAAAAAATCATAGTTTTGCTTTTTAGCGTAGTATTTGCTTTTGCTTTAAATTTGCAAGATATTTCTAAAACCATACAAGAAAAAATTGATGAGAGCTTAAAAATTCTAGATCAAAATAAAAACGATAAAGCTAAAGCAGCGGAAAAAATCTTTGCTTTATTTGATGGTGTTTTTGATTATGAACTTATGGCTAAACTTAGTCTTTCTACAAGATATGAAAAATTAAGTGAAAATGAAAAAAATGAATTTAACAAAGCTTTTGAAAAAAACCTTAAAAAAAGTTTCACAGATAAGCTTGCTTTGTATGATTCTCAAAAATTAAAAGTGATTAATTTAGAAGAAAAAAATAAAAGAGCCTTTTTAAAAACTTCTATGATAGTAGATGGTAAAGAAAATTTTGTAATCTTTAAATTTTATGATAAAAATAATGATTGGCAAATTTATGATGTAGATATTTTTGGTATAAGTATTATACAAACTTATCGCTCACAATTTAAAGATGTCTTGCAAAATGGCGATTTTAAAACCTTGCTTGAAAAGCTTTCTAGTGTTGATTTTTCTAAATAATGCTAAGTAAAATTTTAAAAATCTTTCTTAATTTCCCAAAGCTAACTTTGGGGATTACTTTAATCTTTTGTATATTTTTTAGTTTTTTTGCTAAAAATTTAAGTGTTGATGCAAGTGCTGAAAGCTTGCTTTTAGAGCATGATGAGGGTTTGAAACTATATAGAGAAGTTTCAGCGCGTTATGGCAATGATAATTTTTTAATGCTTGCTTTTGCTCCTAAAAATAAAGATATTTTTGCTAAAGAAAATTTAGAAACTATCAAAAACTTAACCCTTGATTTAGAAAAAATCAATGGAGTGCAAAAGGTATTTTCTATCGCTAATGCACCTTTACTTGCAAGTTCTAAAGGTAAAGAGTTAAAAGAGCTTATCCAAAATATACCTAATATTTTTAGTCAAGATGTGGATATTAATCTAGCTAAAAAAGAAATTTTAAATCAACCCTTTTATAAAAATAATATTATCTCAAAAGATGGAAAAACAACGGGAATTTTGATTTATCTAGCACCTGATCTTATTTATAATGACTTGATTAATTCAAGGGATAATGCGCAAAATGAAAATGAAAAAGAGTATTTTAGAGCCTTGATTAAAAAGCACCAAGAAAGCTCAAGGGAATTTAGTGCAAAAAGATTAGAAGAAATTACTAAAATAGTATCTAAATATAGTCAAAATGGAGACTTTTTACACCTTGGTGGTGTTGAAATGATCGCTAATGATATGATTAATTATGTAAAAAGTGATTTAAAAATTTATGGACTTAGTTTAATAGGGCTTTTATTTATAGCACTTTGGTGGTTTTTTGGCTCTTTGCGTTTAGTGTTTTTGGCTTTGGGAATTTGTGTGGTTTCACTTTTTACTTCAAGCGGGATTTTCGCGCTTTTGGGCTTTGATATTACTGTGGTGTCTTCAAACTATGTAGCTTTGGTACTCATTATCACTGTCTCTGTTGTGATACACTTAATCGTGCATTTTATAGAAAATTTACACAAACACCCAAAAGCTAGCGTTTATAAGCTTTTGCTCTCAACCTTACTTGATAAAGCAAGTCCTAGTTTTTTTGCTATTTTAACCACGGTTGTTGGGTTTTTAAGTTTTGTTTTTTCAGATATTGAGCCTATTGTTAAACTTGGTATTATGATGAGCCTTGGCATCAGTGTGAGTTTGATTTTAGCTTATATTTATTTTGCAAGTATTTTAGTATTAATGCCGCGTTTAAATTTTAAAGAGCTTAATCAAAATTCGTTGAAATTTTTAAGTTTTTGTGCAAATGTAAGTTTAAAACATAGAAAATTTATCTATGGTATAAGTTTATTTTGTGTGGCTTTTGCTTTGTATGGAATTTTGCAAATTAAAGTAGAAAATAGTTTTGTGAGTTATTTTAAAGATAGCTCTAGGATTAAACAAGGTTTGTTGATTATAGATAAAGAGCTAGGTGGAACTATGCCTTTAGATGTGATTGTCAAATTTAAGCAAAATCCAAAACAAAATGAAAGCTTAGATGAGTTTGAACAAGAATTTGATGATTTATCCAAAGATGATAGGTATTTTTTTAGTAGTGAAAAAACAAGAATAGCTGCTAAGGTTCATGAGTTTTTAAGTAAGCAAAAATATGTAGGTTCTGTGCTTAGCTTGCAAAGTTTGCTAGAGCTTGGAAAAAGCATTAATGATGGTAAGACTTTAGATGATTTTGCTCTAGCGTTTTTGTATGAAAATTTAGATGAGAATTTTAAAAAGCAAGTTTTAACCCCTTTTGTTAGTGTAGAAAATAATGAGTTGCGATTTAGCGTGCGTATGCTAGATAGTGATCCAAATTTAAGACGCGATGCTTTTTTAAAACAGCTTGAAAAAGACTTAAATGAGCTTTTGCAAAATGATAATGTAGAGGTTAAAATCAGTGGTATTATGCCTTTGTATAATAATATGCTTCAAAGTCTTTTTTCATCACAATTTGACACTTTAGCCTTTGTGGTGCTTGTGATTTTTGCTTTGTTTGTGGTGATTTTTAGAAGTTTTGTTTATGCTTTTGTGGCAATTTTGGCCAATCTTATACCTTTAGCTTTAGTGTTTGGCTTAATGGGTGTTTTAAATATACCACTTGATATTATGAGTATTACCATAGCTGCTATTTGTATAGGAATAGGGGTTGATGATATGATTCATTATATTCATCGTTTTAAAGAAGAATTAAAACATAAAAGCTTAGAAGAGGCCATAAAAGCTTCGCATATAGGTATAGGAAGTGCGATTTATTATACTAGTGTTACGATTATTCTAGGTTTTTTAGTAATGATTAGCAGTAATTTTATCCCGACGATTTATTTTGGCTTGCTTACGGTTTTGGCTATGAGTTTGCTTTTGTTTGGTTCGCTTTTTTTATTACCAAGTTTTATTTTAACTTATCATTATTTTAAAACAAAATTAAAATAAAGTAAAATCCAAATCACATAAACACCAAAAGCAATAAGCATATATTTTATAAATTGTTTCATTAATACTCCATTTTTTCTAATACCCTTAAGATATAAGTAGCAAACATTAGCGCTTGTGAGCGGTGTGAAATTTTTAATTTTACTTGCTCATCTAATTCACCTAAGGTTTTATCAAAACCTTTTGGGATAAATAAAGGATCATATCCAAAGCCATTATTACCCCTTGGAGTGTCAATAGCAAGGCCATGCATATATCCATGCGTGCTAAAATGTCCATATTTTGAGCTTATAGCTATGGCTGCAGTGTAAAAAGCTTTGCTTTGATGTAGATTTTTTTCATGTAAAGCTTGGATGAGCTTGTTTCTATTGGCCTCATCAGTGCCTTCTTGAGAGTATCTTGCAGAAAAAATCCCTGGCGCATTGTCTAAAGCCTCTACGCTTATACCACTATCATCGCTTAAGGTGATAAATTCATCTTGTTTTTTTTCTAAAGCATTAAAAATAGCTTTAGATTTTATCAAAGCATTTTCTTTAAAACTTATGCCATCTTCGATGATTTCAAAAGGGGTGATGATTTCATTTAAGGCATAAATTTCATAAGTAGTTAAAAATTTTTTGATTTCTTCTACTTTGTGTGCGTTAGAAGTTGCTAGAATGATTTTTAATTTTTTCTTCATAAATTACTCTTTTTGTTTTGACTTTAAAAAAAGTTTATCAAAATCATAGTAAAATTATCCTTTATAAGGAGAAAAGATGTTAAAAACCGTTTTACCTTTGTCTTTTATTGTAGGAACTAGATTTTTCGGATTATTTATAGTTTTGCCGGTTTTAAGTTTATATGCTTTAAATTTAAAAGGAGCCAATGAGTTTTTAGTAGGACTTTTAGTAGGTGTGTATGCTCTAACTCAAATGGCATTGCAAGTTCCTTTTGGAATCATTTCAGATAAAATAGGGCGTAAAAAAACTATGCTAATAGGACTTGTGGTGTTTATCATAGGTTCTTTGGTATGTTCATATGCTGATGATATTTATACGATGATGTTTGGAAGGCTTTTACAAGGAGCAGGAGCCATAGGAGCAGTAGCTACTGCTATGATAAGTGATTTTATCAATGAAGAAAATCGTGGTAAGGCCATGGCTATCATGGGTTCATTTATAGGACTTTCTTTTGCAGCTTCTTTAGTGCTTTCTCCTTTAATGAGTGCTAAATTCGGACTTTCTAGTTTGTTTGATTTAAGTGCCATTTTAAGTCTAATTTGTATCGTGCTTTTATTTAGCGTTGTGCCAAAAGAGCATACAATAGTACATGAAAATACTAAAACCCCATTAAAAAAACTTTTAAAAGAAAAAAACTTAGCTTTGATGAATCTTACTAATTGTATGCAAAAAATGCTTATGAGTATTGCGTTTTTAAGTATTCCTTTGGTTTTAGTACATGAGTTTAATTACCCGAGTGAGAATTTATGGCATGTTTATGTTAGCTCTATGGTGCTTGGGTTTTTAGCTATGGGTTTATCAGGATCTTTGGGAGAAAAAAGAGGCTTAAGTAAAGAGATATTGCTTTTAGGTGTGGCGTTTTTTATCATTGCTTATATTATATTTGCTTTTTCGCATAATGCTTTAGTGTTTATGGTGGGTGTTGTAGTGTTTTTTATAGGATTTAATTTACATGAGCCTATTATGCAAAGCTGTGCAAGTAAATTTGCTAAGGTAAATGAAAAAGGCGCAGCTTTGGGTGTGTTTAATGCTTTTGGCTATTTTGGAAGCTTTTTAGGTGGTGTCGTTGGAGGGTATTTTTTACACCATTTTAGTTTAGTTGCTCTTGCTTTTATTTTGATAGCTTTGTCTGTAATTTGGTTTGTATTGCTTTTGTTTTTACAAAGTCCGGCAGATTTTAAAAATGTCTATTTATCTTTAGAAACAAAACATGATTTAAATATGATTAAAGGCATAAATGGAGTTTTAGATGTGTATAAAAACTCTAAATTTTTAGTGATTAAATACAATAAAAAACTTACAAGCGAAGAAGAAATTTTAGCGATTATTGAAAAATAATCGCTTTTATACAAAATGCTTTTCTTTTAAAATCACATATAATTTTAAAGTAGAAATAAAGAAAGTTAAAATAGCAGGCCCAAGGATAATACCCCAAAAGCCAAAACTTGAAATTCCTGCTATCATCGCAAAGAAAATTAAAAGTTCGTTAATTTGTGTTGGAATTTGAACAAGTTTTTCATTGATCCATTTAATGATATAGGGTTTTACTAAAGTATCTGCGATAAAAGATATCATTACCACGCTATAAATGAAAATCACTAAAGCACCGCTTAGATTATTATTTGCAAATTCATATAAAGAGACAGGCACATAAACTAAGGCCCCACCTACCACAGGGATTAAAGAGCTAAAGCAAAATAATATTCCCATTAAAATCGCATCATAACCATAAAATTTAGTAATGATAGCAAAAAGCACCCCTTGTAAAATGGCATTTAGCACCATAGAATAAAACACCACAGACATTACATTACTCACTTCACTTAAAATGCCTTGAGTTTCTTCTTTTTTCATAGGCACTATGCTTTTTATATAGCCAATGAGTTGGGCTCCATAAAGATTAGCAAAGAAATAAAACACACAAATTAATACCATATCAGTTAGAAATTTAGTGCCAAATTTAGTTGCGCTTGAAAGATAGGTTAAAACATTTTTAGAGATAGAATTTAAGTCAATACTTGCTAATGCTTCTTTGATTTTAGGTTCTATAAAACTTAAAGATTCAGGTAGGTGTAAAGAATAATTTTTAAAATATTCTATGGTATTGTGAAAATAGCTTATATCAAAACCTTTTGCAGCCTTTGCTAGTTCTATAATAGCATATACAAAAGGGATAAAAAATAAAGCTAGCATAAAAGCAGTAGTAGCTGCTGCAGCAACGACTTTTTTACCTTTAAAAATACTTAAAAATTTAACATTAACATTAGAAGTAGAAACAGCCATTAAACTTGCTATGGCTATATTCATCAAAAAAGGTTTAAACAAAAAAAGTACCCAAAATAAAATGATCAAAATAAAACTAATCAAGAAAAAATTACTACTTTTCATCAAATAAACCTTTGTTATATTTTAATTTTAAAACATCAAAGCTTTTTAAGCTTGCAATGCGACCTTTGGCTGTTCTTTCTATATAGCCATTTGCTAGTAAATATGGCTCTATCACATCTTCTATGGTATTTTCATCCTCACTTAATGCTGCGGCTATACTAGAAAGTCCTATAGGTTTTCTTTTAGCTTCAGTTAAAAGCTCTAAATACCGCAAATCCATCGCGTCAAAACCAAGCTCATTTACCCCTAAGGAATCAAGTGCTTGTTTAGCTCTTTTTTCGCTAATGATTTCTTCATCATTTACATCAGCAAAGTCTCTTACACGCTTAAGCAATCTTAATGCTATTCTTGGGGTTGAGCGACTGCGTTTGGCTATTTCTAAAGAAGCTTTTTTTTCACAAGTTTTATTAAGCTTTAGAGCTGCTTTTTCTAAAATAATAGCAAGCTCTTCATTTTTATAAAATTCCAAGCGAAATTGCATACCAAAGCGATCGCGTAAAGGATTGCTTAGCATACCTGCTCTTGTAGTAGCACCTATTAAAGTAAATTTAGGTAAATCGATTTTGATTGTTTGTGCAGCAGGGCCACTACCGATGATAATATCAAGACGAAAATCCTCCATAGCAGGATAAAGCACTTCTTCTATGGCGGGACTTAAGCGATGAATTTCATCGATAAATAAAATATCTCCCTCGCTAAGATTAGTTAAAATCGCAGCTAAATCCCCGCTTTTTTCTATCATGGGTGCAGCGGTAGTTTTGATATTTGCATTCATTTCATATGAGATAATGTTTGCTAAAGTTGTCTTACCAAGTCCTGCAGGCCCACTAAAAAGGATATGATCGAGACATTCATTTCTTTTTTTAGCAGCTTTAATAAAAATTTCTAAATTTTTTTTAATGTTTTCTTGTCCTATGTAGCCATCAAAATTTGAAGGTCTAAGGCTTGTTTCATAAGTTTCATCAGGGGAGAATTTTTCAATCTCTACGATTCTATCCATATTTTTTCCATTTTATTTTGCTAAGAAATTTTAATTTTATCTAAAATTTGCTAAAATAAACATTTAAACTTAGATTATAGAAGTTTTTATGGGAATTTTAGAGCAATTAGAGTTAGATTACGAGCTTGAAGAAATCGAGCGTTTTTTGTATTTTTTTAGAAGTCTTTGCGATGTTTTAGAGCCTTTGATAGTAAAGCTAAGCAGCGATAGCTCAAAATACAAAGAAGCTTTAAAAGACTTAGAGCAAAATATCCACAATGTAGTTTGGGCTGCTAAAAGATTAAATTTAGATGAGATTGCAAATTTTTGTACATTTTGTGAGGAAATTATGCAAGAAGCAGCTAAATTTGATGGGCCTGCTAGCGATGAATTTGTGGATTGGATGTTTTTAGTGGGTGAGCAGCTTGATAGATATTGCAGTGATTATGAAAAAAATGCTTCTTTTTTAAGTGTATTTAACCCTCAAATTGCAAATGTTCCTGATAAAATTTCTAAATAACGGGGACGACTTGGCTTCGACAGGAGTAGAGTGGCCTTGGTGGCATGTCGCTTTGAGCAAAGCGTATAAAGCTCAAATTAAAATTAAACGCAAACAACGTTAAATTTGCTCCTGCTTACGCTAAAGCTGCGTAAGTTCAGTTGAGCCTGAATTTTAAGTGATACTATCTAGCTTAGAATTTGGTCATTTTTGATAGTGTAGATTGAAATTTGACAAGTTTTGATTGAAGTTAAAGTCTTAGTCTAGCTTGAAATTTTGGAAGGTGAGTTTGGCTAGATGAAATTTTCACCTTTGCTAAGCATGTAGATGCCGTGGTTGTTTTATTTTTGGACAGGGGTTCAATTCCCCTCGTCTCCACCAAATTTAATCTTTCATATATCAATTTATTAGAATTTAGTATTTTAATAATATAATTTCATCAAAGGTTTCTTATTATTGATAGGACTTCAAGGAAGGCTTCTTTTTAGATAGATGGTAAGGTTTTTATTAATTCTAAATTTAAATTCATTATAAAGCTTGATAGTATTTCTTAGCATTTTAAAAAGTTCTTTTTGTTATCATTTTAAAAAATACTAAGGTTGTTCTATGAATTTTTATGAAGAAATTAAAAAATATCTTGATAATAATCTTTTTACCAACTATGCTCTAGAGGTGGATTTTCCAAATATTTATAATTTTACTAAAAATGAAAACACATATAAAACAACCTTAGATAATATAATCTGTCTATACAACGCCACTCAAAGAAATTTTCAAAATTATAACGAACATCAATTTGAAGATGAATTTATATCAAAAGTGTTAGACATTTTAGGGTGGAAATTTATAAGACAAGATGAAAAGATCATACAGGGTAAATTAGAAAAGCCCGATTTTTTGCTTTTTAGTGATGAAAATATAAAAGTAAATTATGAAAATTTAGACAAAGAAACAAAAAAATCAAGTAATGAATTCACTATTATCATGGAGTCAAAAGCCTATAATGTACAAATAGATAATAAAAAAGTAAAAGAAAATCCCCATTTTCAAATTTTAAGATATCTTAGTAATCTTAAGAAAAATTATGGCTTTTTAACTAATGGTAGATTTTGGCGTTTTTATGATAACTCTACACTTAGTGCAAACAAGGTATTTTATGAGATAAATTTAGAACAAATCATAAAAGATAAAAACTACCAAGCTTTTGCGTATTTTTATAGTATTTTTGCTTCAGCAAGTTATACGGAAGAAAAACACATAGAAAAATCTTTACAAGTTAATAAAGAATCAAAAATAAAAATAGAGGATGATTTAAAATCTATCATCTATGGAACTAATGGCAATGAATCTTTATTTGAATTTATAGGTTCTAAGATTTATAACAAAACTAAAGCTGATTTAAAGCTAATCTATGAAAATTCTTTATATTTTGTGTTTAGGCTTTTATTTATTGCTTATTTTGAAGATAAATTTGAAAATATCTTAGAAAAGCATAAATACTTCAAAAGCAAAATTAGCATAAAAACTTTATTGCAAAATTTAAGCGATGATGAAAGCTCAAGTGCTGGCTTTGGCGATTTAGAAATGATATTTCAAATTTATAATAAAGGCAAAGGCAATTTTGACATGCCTGTTTTCAATGGTGGGTTGTTTGATGAGAGCAAAACCACTCTTTTAAACACACCAAAGATTTTCAGCGATAAAGACTTGAAGAAAATTTTAGAACAATTATTATACTACAAAGATAAAAATTTAACTTTTAAAAGAGATTATAAAACCTTAAGCATAGAGCATTTAGGCACGATTTATGAAGGCTTGCTTTCTTACTTTTTTGAAGTAGCAAATGAAGATATTTACTATGTAAGCTATAAAGAAAAATCAAAAGAAATAGAGTGTTATTTTGATAATTATGACTTTAAAATTTTAGAAAAATCAAAAAAATTAGAAAAATACACCTTTTATGAAAAAGGACAAATTTATCTAAAAAATACTAGCAACTCAAGAAAAGCAAGTGCAAGCTTTTATACACCTCAATCCATAGCTAATTTTTTAATCCAAAGTGCTTTAAAAGACAAACTAAACAATGAAAACATTTTGAAATTTAAAATTCTAGACAATGCTTGCGGTAGTGGGCATTTTTTAGTTGCGGTTTTAAATGCTATCACGCATATTGTTTTATCAGATTTTGAACATTTTACAAATTTAAAGCAACTCCACGAACAAGAAAAAGAAAATATCGCAAATCATATAAAAGATTTCACGCAAGATTATGAGTTAGATGAAAGTGATGTTTTAAAACGACTTTTGCTAAAACGCATTATTTATGGAGTGGATTTAAATCCATTTAGTATAGAGCTTACTAAGCTTAGTCTTTGGATAGATAGTTTTATCTTTGGAACCCCACTTTCTTTTATAGAACATCACATAAAATGTGGCAATGCTTTGCTAGGCTCAAGTATAAGTGATTTTGAAAATTTAATAAAGCAAAATAAAGAAAATATTTTCACAAATTCCATTACTCAAGAATTTGAAATTTTACAAGAAGTATTTGAAAAGCTTGATAATCTACAAGATACCAACGAAGAACAAATCAAACAATCCAAACAAATCTATCAAAATGAAATCACACCAAAACTTGATAAGTTAAATTTATATCTAAACTATATCAACTCACTTCATTTTGCTAACAAAGAAGAATTGCAAATTCTAAAAGCCCTAAGTCAAGATGATATACAAAATTTAAGCCAAAATAAACAAGCAAAAGCTATCATTAGCAAATATCAAAAAGAATTTAACTTCTTTAATTATGAGTTAGAATTTCCTGAAATTATAGAAAATCAAGCATTTAAAGGCTTTGATATCATCATAGGTAATCCACCTTGGGATAAATCAGAATTTAGTGACAATGATTTCTTTCCACAATATAAAAGCGATTATAGAAGCTTAATCGCTAGCAAGAAAAAAGAAATTCAAGACAATTTGCTAGCGAAAGATTATATAAAGCAAAATTATGAAAAACAAAAAGCATATATAGATGTAATTAATGTTTATTATAAAAACACATTTATGTCTAATTCTTTAACAAAAGATATTAATTTATTTCGTCTTTTTGTAGAAAAAAATCTTTCTCTTTTAAAACAAGATGGAAATTTAGCTTATGTGCTTCCTAGTGCTTTGATGTTTGAAGATGGAAGTTTGACTTTAAGAAAAGAAATTTTAGAAAATAAAACTTTAGAGTATTTTTATAGTTTTGAAAACAACAAAGCTATCTTTATAGATGTTCATAGAAGCTATAAATTTGCTCTTATGCTTATAAAAAACACGCAAGCAAATCACACTCACAAAATCAAAACAATGTTTTATAAAACAGATATAAACTCATTAAAAAACAAAGATGAAATTTTAACTCTAAGCTTAGAAGATATCAAAAAGTTAAGCCCAACTCACTTAGCCTTAATGGAGCTAAAAGACAAGCAAGCTTTAGAAATTCTAAGAAAATCTTATAATGCTTTTCAAACCTTGTCTTTTGATTATATAGATTTTAGAAGAGAGCTTGATATGACAAATGATAAAGATTTGCTTATAGAAGAGTTTAGGGAAGGACTTTTACCCTTATATGAAGGCAAAATGATACATCAATTTAATGCAAATTTTAGCCAAGCTACTTATTTTTTAGAAAAGGCTAAATTTGATGAGCGTTTAAAAAGCAAAGAACTTTTAAGAGCTAAAAAGGCCACCGGCAAAGAACTAAAGCCTGAATTGATAAAGTATGATAGAGAATTTTTTAGACTTGCTTATAGAGCTGTTGCAAGAGATACTGATGAGAGAACTTTGATAGCTTCTTTATTGCCAAAAAATTGTGGTTTTGGACATAGTATGTTTGCAAATGTACCAAAACTATATATTTTAAAAGATGATGAAATTTGTATAGATGTAGTGCCTTATGAAAGAATTTTATTTACTTTGGCTTTGTTTAATTCTTTAGTGGTTGATTTTATCATAAGAAATATGGTGCAAATCAATGTAAGTAAAACCTACTTAGAAAGAATTCCTCTGCCTCAACCAAGTGATAAAGAAATTCAAAACAATGAAATCTATAAAACTCTAGCTAAAAATGCCTTACTTTTGCAGCTTTATAATGATAAAAATCATCATTTTGATGAGCTAAAACAAGAATTTAACATAAAAGATGATGAAATTCCAAAAACTAAAAAAGCTTATGATGTCTTAAGAGCAAAAAATGATTTATTAGTTAAAGAACTTTATAGTTTAAGTGATGATGAATTTTCTTACATGATAAGCACTTTTAAAGTCTTAAACGAAAAACAAAGTGAATATATAGCATTATTAAGGAATTAAGATGGAAGATAAATCTGTTTTAGAACAAATTATAGTTATTAGTCAAAATTTTAATAAAAATATAAAAAAACATGAGGATGATAGAGGGTTTTTATCTCAAAATATACTTAATGAGTTAAGGAATTTAATAGAGCATATTGCTTTGTATATTTACAATAGAGATACAAATAATAATTTTAGTAGTCACTATGATAATATAAAAGTTGCAATTGTATATATAAGCGATAAAGCTAAATATGTAAATATTAGAAAAATGCATAATTTTTTACAAATAACATCTTCACATTACACTCCAGATGAGGAAACTTCAGAAAGATTGATGTTAAAATATATTTCTATTTTAATTAAAATAAAGCAATTTTGTAAAAATAATTTAAACTTAGATATCTTGCAAAATATATATGAATTTCCTATTAAGCTTGATAATCTAAGTTTGCAATATTATGAAAGAGTTGTAAATAAAATCAATAATACAAGTGTATTTGAAAGAGAAAGAACTGATAAATTTTATATACATAAAGTCAAGCCATTTGTTGTAGATAAAAAAATATATTATGAGATAACATTTGCATTAGCTAAAAACTATACAAGTAAATTTGATAAAATCATAGCTTTTTCAAAAGAATATATTCCTGATAATTATGCTGTTGAATTAAAACTATATGATACTAGTATATGGTTGAAATCATTTAAGATACCCATTATATTAATAATCAATTGGAATGTAAGCATAAGACCTTGTGAGTTAAAGAATTTTTGTGCTATTTTTGGATTAGCTAATGTTAATTTTACAAGAAATGCAAAGTATGAGAGAATCATGCAATTTTTAAAATACAATGAATTGAGCTTGCTAGATATTGTAAAATTAAATGATATAGAATATCAAAACATCAAGAATGAATTTAGTGAAAATAAATTTAATGATTTTTTTAAATGTCTTGATAAGACAAGGGATATTATTACAAATAATAAAAAAGGAAAAAATATCCTTAGTTATTTATTAAATAGTATGAACAATGTTGTTATAAAATATCAAAAAGGTGATTTTGCTAATGAAAAATTATCAAATTTATATTTAAAAAATTCCTCCATACCTTTTGAAGATATGCCTTTTTGTACTTCTTTGACAGGACATAATCCTAGATTAATTGACTTATATGAGTGTTTAGATGTGAAAGATAGAAAGCATGAATTATTAGCCAGAACTATTAAAAATAACTCAAAAATTCATGGAAACTTATATAAGGATATTGAGGATTTTGGGCAAATTTCTAAAGAAAGTATTTTAGAACTAGTTAGAAAACACAATGATTCTATTGAGTATAAAGACCATAAGCCAAAAAGACATATAGAAATATTATATGAAAAATATTTATATATTAATGAAGATGAAACAGCGATAAAAAATATTATTTTAAAGCTTAAAAATTTTACCCAAAGTGGCATAGAAAATTATCAAAAAGATATAGAAAAATGGCTAAAGAATAACAACTTAGATTGTGAAGAAAAAAAGAATTTTCTAGAAAAAATGTTTTGCGATTCAAAATTAGCATTGATATATGGTGCAGCAGGAACAGGTAAAACCACATTAATAGAATATATTTCTAATTTTTTTAAAGATAAAAATATATTATTTTTGACAAATACTTACACAGCATTAGATAATATAAAAAGAAGAATAAAAAATCCATTATGGAGTTTTAATGTTGTATCTTCTTGCGTAAAAAAAAGAAAAGAGCAAGTATATGATGTTGTGATTGTTGATGAGTGTAGTACGATTGATAATAAACATATGTTTGAATTTTTAGATAAAGTAAAATGTGATGTTTTGGTTTGTGTTGGAGATGTATATCAAATAGAAGCTATTGATTTTGGAAATTGGTTTTTATTTGCTCAAAACTTTTTTAAAGATAAGCAAATAGAGCTAAAACATATTTACAGAACTAATGATGAAAGATTGCAAGATTTATGGAAAGAAGTAAGAGAGCTAGGGGAAAATATACTTGAAAAGCTTTCTAAGAAAAAAATATCTGAAAAAATAGAAAATTTTAATTTTAATACGCAAAAAGAAGATGAGATTATTTTATGCCTTAATTATGGTGGGTTATATGGTGTAAATAATATAAATAGGCTTTTACAAGAAAATAATCCTAAGCAATACATTCAATTTAATAGCTTATATTATAAAATAGACGATCCTATATTGTTTAATAATGAATCTTCTTCAAGATTTGGACAAGTCATTCACAACAACTTAAAAGGATCGATAGTAGATATAAAGAAAGGAAAAGGATGTGCTTTTTTTGTGGTAAATGTTTATAAAAATATAAGCGAAGAGAGTGAAAAAGATTTTAAAATTACTAAAAAATTTAATAATGAATATACAGAAATTACTTTTAGAGTAGATGAAATAAATTCTGATGAAGAGGATGAAAAAGAGCATGCTATTCCTTTTCAAGTAGCTTATGCTATTTCTATACATAAAGCACAAGGTTTAGAATATGATAATGTTTCTATAATTATTTCAGATGAAATAGAAGAACAAATAACACATAATATATTTTATACAGCTATAACAAGAGCTAAGAAAAGATTAAAAATATATTGGTCAGCCGAAACTGAAAATAAAATATTAAATTCATTAAAACTTAAAGATATTAAAAAGGATTATAATCTTTTATCATCTAAGTTAAAATAAGTTTTCTTTGCAAGGCTATCCTTGCAAAGAATTTATACAAATAAAGAATTCACACTTTCATTGTGATAAACTCTGCGTATTACCTCGCCAAAAATAGGTGCTACGCTTAGGACTTTGATTTTATCCATTTGTTGTTTTAAAGGTATAGTGTCAGTTACTACTAGCTCATCAAGCGCATCTTTGGCTATTCTTTCATAAGCTACGCCACTAAGCACAGGGTGGGTACAGCAAGCTATAACTGACTTTGCACCTTTGCTTTTAAATACTTCAGCAGCTTTTACTATGGTTCCTGCTGTATCGATAATATCATCTACCAAAATTACTTCTTTATCTTTTACATCACCGATGACATTCATCACTTCGCTTTCATTAGCCTTTTCGCGTCTTTTATCTACTATAACTATATCAAGTCCTAAAGCTTTTGCTACGCTTCTAGCTCTTGCTATACCGCCTATATCAGGACTTGCAATGATAGGGTTTTTATAGTTTTTATTTTTAATATAATCATTAAAAATAATACTTCCATAAAGATTATCCACAGGTATATCAAAAAAGCCTTGAATTTGTCCAGCATGTAAGTCTATAGTAGCTACTCTATCCACACCGGCTGATTCTATAAGATTTGCTACTAATTTTGCAGTAATAGGCACCCTAGGACTTGCTTTTCTATCTTGTCTAGCGTAACCAAAATAAGGGATGATAGCTGTGATAGAGCTTGCACTTGAGCGACGCAGAGCATCTGTCATGATTAAAAGTTCCATTAGATTATCATTTGTTGGAGCACAAGTACTTTGAATGATAAATACATCTTTACCACGCACGCTTTCATCTATTTGAATGCTAATTTCACCATCACTAAAACGCTTCACACCCGCATTGCTTAGAGGCAGTGAAAGGTATTTTGAGATTTTTTTAGCAAATTCCTCATTTGCTGAACCAGAAAATATTTTATATCCGCGCATATATAAGCCTTAGAAAGTTTTCTGTGATGATATAAAATTTTTTTTGAAAATACAATAAAACATATCAAAAGCCGTGTAATCTTTTTAAATCCGCATCAATAGGAAGTTTATTTCCATCTTTATCTACACTTACATAAGTTACCACAGCTGAAGTTACATGCATGCAATATACACGGCCATAATCATTGGCTCTTTGGGTAACTACTTCTACTTCTACGGTGATAGAAGTATTACCTGCTTTGATGATTTTTGCATAGCAAGATACCAAATCACCTACAAAAATTGGTTCTTTAAAAATGATCTTATCCACTGCTACAGTTACTACTCTTTGCGGAGAAAGCTCCCTTGCTGCAATGGCTCCAGCTAGATCAATTTGTGACATGATCCAACCACCAAAGATATTACCAGCGGGGTTTGTATTGCTTGGCATAGCTATAACTCTTAGTTTAGGTTCTCCCATATCTTTCATACATTCTCCTTGTGTTTTAAAAAAAACATTATAATTAAGTTTTAAAAATAAAGAAAGGTAAAAAATGAATGATTTTAAGCAAATAGCAAAAATTGTGAAAAATAGGAAACAAAATATCAATAGTCTTTATAATATACTTCAAACTAATCAAAGTCATCCTTTGATAGATAGAGCTTTAGAACTAGCTAATCTTGAAAATGAAAAAAGCAATGTTTTGGCAATGTTGCGTCGTTTGGTGGATTTAAAAGAGGAAAATTTAGTCCAAGAACTTGAGAAAAAAGGTTTAAATGAAGAAGAAATTTCTCAAATAAAATATAAAGTTTTTTCTTTGGTAAGAGCCTTTTATGAGGTAGAACATCAAGATTTAATAGATGAGATTAAGAGTAAAAATTTACTTGATGAGTTTTATTTGGCTTTAGTTCAAGGTGTGCATAATATAGGCGTAGTTATGAATTCTTTTGAGCTTGTTTGGAGCAAGCAAATTTTAGGTACAAATAATAAAATCTTAAAAGAACAATTTCCAAATTTAAGCGATGCTTTGGAGTTTTTAAAACAAAATGAGCTTTATCAGCTTAATCAAGATGGTGAAATTTGTGAAAGAAGCTATGGGGCTTTAGTTAAAATAGGAACACTTTGGAGATTTTTACCTTATGCAAAAGCTTTTGAAAATGAGGTTTTAAAGCTTGAATATGAGTTTGATAAACTTTTAGAAAAACTAAGAAATTGTGTGTTAGATGATGAAAAAAATGCTTATATTGATTATATAGAAAAATTAAAATTTGCTTTTTGTGAAAAAGATAATAATGAAGTGGTTAAAAAATGGCAAGAAGCAGAGCTTGCGTGGATGGAAGTAAAATGCCCATTACAAATCGGCCATCCTTTAGAATACTATGAAGACTCTTACACACATGCAGTAGCACTTGAGTGGGATATACGCTTAGAAGATGTGAGTGATTTTAATGGGAGTGAGTTTAAAGGTAAAATCAAAGAAAGTTTTGCAATGGTGTATGCAAATTTAGATGAAGAAAATGAAGTTTTGTTTGATGAAGTGAATTTTAATCTTGAAAAAACTCAGCTTTATATTTGTATGCCTATGATTTTTTATGGAGCAGAGCTTAAGGGGCTTTTTTCTGCTCAAGTAGTGCCAAATGATGAGTATGTAAGCAATATAGCAGGTAAAAAGATCTTTGCTTTTTTAAATTATGTTTATGAAAATGCTAAAACTAAGCCCTTTATGAAGCTTTCTTCTATGGTATTTGAAAAAGAATTTTTAGATTATGGTAGAGAAATTTTATTTTACAATGAAAAATTATGGAAAAGAATTTATGAAGTTTCTACCATAGGTCATGAGTTTGGGCATATTTTCTTTGTGGCAAATGATAGTGAAAAGAAAATGAATGAAAGTGGCGTGTTTAAAAATATAGAAGAGTTTAAAGCTACTGCGGGTGGGCTTGTGAATTTCTTTTTACATGAAGAAGATGATTTAAAGCTTCCTGTATTTTATGAGCTTATTAAAAGGGCTATAGGATTGATTGCTTGGCAAAGAGTAGAGGAGGTTAAGCCTTATTATACAGAAGGTTTGATTCATTTGTCATTGTTGTTTAAATCAGGGGTGTTATCTTTTGCAAATGAGAAATTAAACATTAAATTTGATGAGGAAGCTTATGAAGCCTTTAAGGCTGTGTTTATGCAAAATTATTATAAGTTAGCAAGACATTATATGTTAAAAGAAGATGCTAAAAATTATTTAGACGAATTTTGTGTTTTAGAAGATGAGGTATTTTTACCGCTTGATGAAGAGTGTAAAGAATTTGTAAAATACTACTATGAATTACACAAACTTTATGGCAATGAAATCGATGAAAGTGGAGAGTTTGAAAAATACTCTAATGCAAAATAAAATTTTATCAAGAAGAACTTAGCTTTCTTCTTGATATTTACTATTTTCTAATGCTTTTTCCATATCTTTTTGCGTTTTTAAAATAGCTTTACTAAAGCCATTTAGTACTGAAAATGGAGTAAATTGTGCCGCTCTTTTTTCTCTTGACATTGGTGGAAATTGTTTTGATTTTTGATATTTTATATCTATTATATCTTTATAATCATCATGCATTATGACCTCCTATTAAAGAAGTAATTTCTTTAGTCTCATCATCCAAGCTTGAAGCTTTTAAAATAGCTTTTTTACCAAATTTTTGCATGATTTGAAGTCTTGCTTTTTGGAGCTTTTCTTCTTTTTCAAGTTGATTTTTTTCTTGCAAAATTGCGTTAAAATCACTAAATAAATTTAATTCTTGGAAATTTTCTTGAGCTTTATCTGTGATATTATTTAAACTTAGGCTGATTTTTCTAATACTTAAGTTTTTATCACTGATTTTATAAAAAAGTTCTAAGGTTTTTTTGTTGATGATTTTTAAAGAATGGGTAAAATTTTCTAAATTCATACTTCCGTGAGCATTTTTAGGTATAGCTCTTCCGTAATTATCTTTAGTAATAACTCCTTTGTAAGAATCAAAAAAACTTGAATTTTCTAAATTGCTTTTATCATATTGTATATCTAGTGTGATATGGTTTGTTTTAAGGTTATTTTGTATAAGTTCAAGTACTAAATGATCTACAAGTTCTTTTAAAACTTTTATTGTTTGATTATTATCATATGCAAAAGGCAAAACCTTAGCCATGATTTTAGAGTGATTTTGTGATTTGTAATTTTTAATATCTTTCATTGTGCAAGTTTCAACGCCCCATGCATGATCGATCAAAAGTTCAGCATTAACACCAAAGTGTTTATAAAGCAAAGCTTCATGTTTTAAAGAAAATCTTGCAAGATCTCCCATAGTATAAATGTTTAAATCTGTAAGTTTTAAGGCAATACCTTTACCTATACGCCAAAAATCTTTTAAAGGTTTATGCTGCCACAATTTATATCTATATAATTTTTCATCTAAAAAGGCTATAAGCAAGCCATTTTCATCTACTTTTTGTCTTTTAGCGAGTATATCCATAGCAATTTTAGCTAAGTATAAATTTGTGCCTATACCTGCTGTTGCGGTGATTTTACTTGTGTGTGAAATATCAAGTAAAACCTTAGTAAGTAGCTCATAAGCTGAAAGTTTGTATTTTTCAAGATAAGAACTAAGATCGATAAAAACTTCATCAATAGAGTATATATGAATATCTTTAGCATCAAAATACTTCAAATAAATGCTGTATATTTTTGTGCTAAATTCTATATAAGTAGCCATTCTAGGCTTAGCAATAATGTAGTCTAATTCTAAATTTAAATCATTTTCAAGTTCTAATATACTAAAACTTTTAGCTTTAAAGTGGTGTTTTTGAGCTTGTTTTAGTCTTTCTTGGTTGATTGAATGGATTTTTTGTTTAAACTCAAAAAGTCTTAATCTACCGGGTATATTGTAAGTTTTTAACGCGGGTGAAACTGCTAGTATGATGGTTTTATCCGTTCTTGTTTCATCTGCTACAATAAGATTAGTTGTTAAAGGATCTAAATTTCTTAAAACGCACTCAGCTGATGCATAAAAAGATTTCAAGTCAATAGAAGCGTAAATTTGCATAGTATGTGAAGCTTGCCTTTAGATTTATTAAGTTTTGATGGTATTAATTATAACAATAAAAATTACTAAAATAGATGAAATAAAATGAAATTTATAAGGTGGCGGACAGAGAGGGATTTGAACCCTCGAGACCCGTTAAGATCTGCACCCTTAGCAGGGGTGTGGTTTCAGCCACTCACCCATCTGTCCGTATTAAAAGGGAAAGTATATCTTATTGTTTATAAGATATACCTTAAATTTATACACTGAAATAAGCTATGATTAAAGTTATAATAAAACCAGCACCTAAAACTGCTATTTGTTTACCTCTATCTTTGCGTATAGCTATAATAGTGATTAAAAGTCCTGAAATATAAAGTATTATCATAGCAAGTGCAAAAGCTAACCCAAGTACAGAAAAGTACCACATACCTTTATCTTTATGAAGTAAAATCATATTTCCAAGCAAGCTTCTATCTTTTGTTGTAATTTCATAGTTATTCTCATCTAATTTTATAATACTTGCTATATAATTTATAGTCCCAAGTTCTATGCCATCGCCTTTTTTGTTGAGCTTTGGTTCCAAAGATGAAGGAATTTTTAAGTTGTTTTTCTTTAAAAAATCAATTAAAAATTCAGCTTCAGCACCCTCTTGAATAATAGCTTGAACTTTGTAATTTTGAATTTTAGCTCCACTTTCTCCATCAAAACCAGCTATATAAGCAAAACCTGTGATTGCATATAAAAATGCAAGTGGTAAGAAAAATAAACTAATGTAAATGTGAATTTGTCTGAATAATTTGTTTTTATTCATTTTTACTCCTTTTTGAAAAATAATAAAAAGTATATTGATAGAAAATGAAGTGAAAATAAAATTAATATTTTTTAAATTTACGAGCTAGGGTAAAAAAACTACGAACAATCCCATAAAGCACATATAAACTAGCAATAATCAATGCACTTTCTAAAAAATACAGATAAAGCATAGAAAATAAAATTACTAAAAGGATTAACACCTTCAAAACATTTGCTCTTTTTAAATCGATTTTCTTAAAACTTGGATACCTTATGTTGCTTACCATTAAAAAGGCTAGAAGCATTTGGATACATATTATTATTAAAGAAAAATCATGTAAAAAATCATAATATAAATAAGCACTTACCCATAAAGCACTTACAACTGCTGCTGTTGGTATAGGTAGACCTATAAAAACCGATGGTTCATAAGTTCCTGTTGTGACATTAAATCTTGCCAAGCGTATAGCGCCAAAAACTACAAATAAACCAGCTATTAATGAGCCAAAACGACCATATTCATAACCTATGCTCATATAAAAAAGCATAGCAGGTGCTACACCAAAGGCTATTAAATCAGCTAGTGAGTCAAACTCAACTCCAAATTTAGAAGTAGAGTTGGTAGCTCTTGCAACGCGTCCATCTAAACCATCGCAAATTAATGATAAAATGATATAAATTAATGCTTTATCAAAGTTTTGATTAATAGAAGCAATCACTGAAATAATACCTAAAAATATGGAAGCGGCTGTAAAAAGATTAGGTAAAATATAAATTAGTTTAAAATTCATGGATTTAAATACCCTATTAATGTACCAATGCGTACTTTATCATTTTCATTTACGCAAATTCTAGTGTCTTTTGGAAGTAATAAACTCACACTGCCATCAAACATAAAACCTATATTTTGTCCATGGTTTAAATGATGGCCAAAATCATCAATATGAGCTTTTCTATTTAATGCTCCAAAAATAACGCGTAATGCCCATTGTTTGCTCTTGGAATTAGCTAAAAACAACATTCTTTCACCCATTAAATTTGTATTTTTCATAAATGGACATAAAAAAAGTCCGTGCCTTATTCTAGTTTCTTCTATATTCATATCAAGCGGAGCTATGATATTTCCTTGGGAAAAAATATTATTGATAATTTGCACTTCTATACACTCGCCAAGTTCTTTATACGAGCTTGTTTTGATACATTTGATTTTTCCTTCTATGGGAGCTATAATGGTGTTTGGATCTGCTATATAATCAATTTTTTTAGCTCTAAAAAGATAAATAAAA
This sequence comes from Campylobacter sp. CNRCH_2016_0050h, assembly GCF_025772605.1. Lineage (NCBI taxonomy): Bacteria > Pseudomonadati > Campylobacterota > Epsilonproteobacteria > Campylobacterales > Campylobacteraceae > Campylobacter > Campylobacter sp. CNRCH_2016_0050h. Next base: position 48,429 of record NZ_JAKMSK010000003.1, read on the forward strand.
AATATAAAAATACACCATAAAAGCCAAGAAAATCCCCATATAAATTGAAATATTGCAAAAACTATAGCTAGAACTATAAGCAAACTCCAACCAGTTTTTGCAATAAAATTTGTTTTCATTAGTTTTCCTTAGTAGCTTCTTGCTCTTTTTCTTCTAGGCGTGTTGGAAGATTATTTTCTTCTTCATAGTTTTTAATAATCTCTCTTACTTTGGCACCATCAATAGTTTCTTCTTCATAGAGTGCTTGCACCATCACCTCTATAGCACCGCTATAGGTTTTTAAAATTTCTTTTACACCTGCATAGCGTTCATCCAATGTTTTCTTTACATACTCATCTAAATCTTGAGCCATTTTATCAGAATAATCTTTTACAGTTTGCCCACCACTTAAGAAAGTATTTCTTTGCTTTTCAAGTACCATTAAGCCAGCAATTTCACTCATACCATACATAGAAATCATAGCTTTGATAATATCAGTTGCACGCTCAAGGTCATTGCTTGCACCTGTCGAAATTTCTTTAATGAAAATTTCTTCAGCCGCGCGTCCTCCTAAAAGCACATCAACTTCAGCTAAAAGTTCATGTTTTTGCATTAAAAATTTATTTTCTTCAGGGGTATTGAGTGTATATCCTAAAGCTGCTAAACCACGAGGAATAACAGAAACTTTACTTACTTTTTTAGCACCTTTTGTAGTTTCAGCTATTAAAGCATGGCCGCACTCATGATAAGTTACGATTTTTTTCTCTTTATCATTAATTCTGCGTGATTTTTTCTCAAGTCCTGCTATGGCTCTTTCTACTGCCTCTACTAAGTCTTTTTGCTCCACATGTTTTTTAGAATCCCTACCTGCAAGCAAAGCCGCTTCATTAATGATATTTGCCAAATCAGCACCCGCAAGACCTGCTGTTAATCTTGCAATATCTTCTACTTTTACTTCAGGTGAAATTTTAACATCTTTCATATGGACTTTTAAAATATCACATCTACCTTTAAAATCAGGCTTATCTACTAAAACTTGCCTATCAAAACGCCCCGGTCTAAGTAGTGCTGCATCAAGTACTTCAGGACGATTTGTCGCTGCTAGAACAATTACTGGTGAGCTTTCGGTACCAAAACCATCCATTTCAGCTAGAAGTTGATTTAAAGTTTGCTCTCTTTCATCATTTCCGCCCATCATACCGCTTGCTGCGCGTGATTTACCTATAGCATCGATTTCATCTATAAATACAATAGCTGGAGCTTCTTTTTTAGCATTTTCAAACAAATCTCTTACTCTAGAAGCACCAACTCCTACAAACATTTCTATAAAAGATGAACCTGATACGCTAAAAAATGGCACATCAGCTTCGCCTGCCACTGCTTTTGCAAGCAAAGTTTTACCTGTACCTGGAGGACCAACAAGCAAAAGTCCTTTTGGAATTTTTGCTCCAAGATTGATGTATCTTTCAGGATATTTTAGAAAATCAACAATTTCTTTAACTTCTTCTTTTGCTTCTTCAACACCTGCAACATCATTAAATTTAACCTTCGGTTTTTCTGAATTTACAAGTTTTTTAGAACTTCCTATACCAAGTATAGATCCACCCATATTTTTTTGCATACGAGAAGCTAAAAACATCCATATACCAAAGAAAATAAATACTGGCAAAACCCAAGAAAGTAAGATATCTATAAACCAATTGCTTTCATTAAAAGCACCATAGGAAACGCCTTTTGAGTCAAGTAAAGGAACAAAAGTAGCATCATTTGGAACTTTTTTGGTAATATATACCATATTTCCTGCTTTAGATACAGCTTTTATAGTAGTTTGACCTATATTAACTTGGGCAATTTGATTATTTTCAATTAAAGTTTTTAATTCAGAATAAGTAACTTTTTTAGTGTTTTCTCCGCCCATAATACCTATGCTACCATCATCTGAAAATCCTTTAAATAAAAGAATCATCACAATGGCAAAAATAGCAAAAATAAAAATGGGATTTTTGTTAAAAAAGTTATTATTGTTTTGATTATCTTTTAAATCATTTGGTTTTTTATTCATTATTGCAATTCCTTTTTATAAACTAAACTCAACCATTCTCCTTTGTGTTTGCATTCTAACAAAGTGAAATCTTTGAATTTATTTTTAATCCTTTCTTCATATTTATTTAATATACCAGATAAGATCAAAATTCCACCTTCTTTGGTTTTTTCTTTAAGATCTTTTTCTAGTATGATCAATATATCGGCAATGATATTTGCCACAACTATATCATATTTATGTAAGCTTTTATTAATAGAACCTACCCAAATATCATCAAAGCTAATTTGATTTAATTTTGCGTTTTCTTTACTTGCAACTATAGCTAATTCATCTGTATCGCAAGCTTGTACTTTGGCTCCAAGTTTTGCCATGATAATGCTTAAAATTCCACTTCCACAACCCACATCTAAGCAAAATTTGGAATTATCTGTATATTTTTGTAGAAATTCTATACAAGTATAAGTACTCTCATGATGTCCTGAGCCAAAAGCTAGAGCAGGATCTATAATGATATTAATTTTATCTTGTTTAGCTTCTTGCCAAGTGGTGTGAATATGGATATTATCGATCGTCAAAGCTTGTATACCTTTTTTATACTCTTCTATCCAATTTTTATTTTCTTTTTTTTCTAAGGTAGAGTGGAAATTAATATGAGTATTTAGTTTTTGACATAATTTTTGATGAAAATCATGCAAGGCTATTTTAATGAGTTCTATATCTTCTTCTGATCTTATATAAATACCATTGTTTTTTTCTTCTATAGCGTCTATCTCTAGAGAAAAGATAAGATCAAGGAATAAATCTAAATATTCCTTGTCTGTTTGAAAAAAAAGTTCGTAATAATGTGTTTGCATAAAAACTTATAATTAGCCTTCGTTTGTTCCTAAAACATCTTCAAGTTTTTCTTTTAACACTTGAGGAGTAAAAGGTTTTACAATATAGTTATTTACGCCTGCTTTTAAGGCGGTAATAACTTCTGCTTTACCACCTTCTGTAGTTACCATAATAATTGGCATATCAGCATATTTTTCTTCCGCTCTTACTTTTTTTACTAATTCCAAGCCATTCATTTCAGGCATATTCCAGTCAGTAATTAAAATTTTAATATCATCATTTTGTGAAAGTAAATCCCAAGCTTCAACCCCGTGTTCAGCTTCTAAAACATCCTTGTGGCCTAATCTTACAAGGGTATTTTTGATTATTCTTCTCATGGTAGAACTATCATCAACTACTAATAACTTCACTTTTTTTCCTTTATCTTGATGTAATTACATAAAACTGTAATTGTATCGTTTTTATTTTTATTAATCAATTAAAAGTTTATATTATATCATTTTAAAATAAAATTAGAATTTAATCACTCTCCGTTTTTATTGTGATTAAATTCAGGCACAATCTCCTTTAAAACTTTTGCAGGATCTGTGCTGTGGAGTAATTTTTCTATTTCTTGATTTAAAATTTTTAAATCTTTAAGATCACTAGTGGTAACAAATATACTTTCATATTGAGTTTTTAAATCATTTTCATGGATTAAAAGCTCTTCGTAAAGTTTTTCACCTTTTCTAAGCCCAGTGATTTTGATTTCTAACTTTTTATTAGAAAGTAAAAGCATTTTTTGAGCTAAGTCCATGATTTTAACAGGCTCACCCATATCAAGTACAAATAATTCTCCACCTTTGGCAATAGCCGCAGCTTGTAAAACAAGTTGCACAGCCTCATCTACTAACATAAAATAACGCACTATATCAGGATGAGTAAGAGTAAGTGGCTCATTAGCTGCAATTTGAGCTTTAAATTTAGGTATTACACTTCCACTTGATCCTAAAACATTACCAAAACGCACACAAGCTACTTCAAAATTTTCACAACTTGAGCTTAATGTATAAAGTTCACAAATTCTTTTTGTGCAACCCATGATGTTAGTCGGTCTTACAGCCTTATCAGTGCTTATCATAACAAATTTAGCAACTTTATAAGCTTTTGCAAGATCGATTAAATTTTTAGTACCAATGATGTTATTTAAAATAGCTGAATGTGGATTTTGCTCACATAAAGGTACATGTTTGTAAGCTGCTGCATGTAAAATCAAATCTATGTTTTTTTCTTGTAAAAGTTTCTCTAACGCTTCTTTGTCTAATATACTCATCATAATAGGTTCGATTTTTTCTTTATGTAAGCTTAATTCTTCATTTATTTTATATAAATTATACTCACTATGATCAAGCATGATTAAGCGTTTTGCGCCAAATTTAATGCATTGTTTGCAAAGCTCACTTCCTATAGTTCCACCAGCCCCACTAACTAAAACTACTTTATCTTTGATAAAATCAATCACGCAAGCATTATCCAAATCTTTTGGCTTACGCGCTAATAAATCTTCGATACTTATATCTCTTGCTTCATTTTGCGTAAAAGAAAAAAGCTTTATATCATTAACCCCATAAGCAATGAGTTCGTCAAAAAGCTTTTTTAATTCTTCTTGCTCAAGTTTTAAAGCAATGATAGCAGTATGAATTCCTTCAGCAGTATATTTTCTGATTGCTTCTTTTTCTTCAACTATAAATTTATCACAATAAGTACCTATTAAATTTTTACGCTCATCTACTACAGCTACAGGAAAAAGTCCTAAGCTCCCTTCTTTAGCTCCTTTTAATAAATGCAAAGCCTTTGAAGTGGCGCCAACTACTATACAAGGATGTTCTTCGTTGTATTTTGGCTTTCTAAAATCAACTATCATTCTTTTGCTTATACGCAAACTTCCAATTAGCATACAAGATAAAACAAAGTCTATTCCTATAACGCTTCTTGGAAAAGGATTAAAAAAATCATCATAAAAATAATAAATTGCTAAAAATACAAGCTCAGCCAAAGCTAAAGCGATGACTAATTTACGCGCTTCATTAAGGGAGAAAAATCTCCAAGCAACTTGATAAATTTTAAAAAAAGCTAGAAAAATGATTTTAAGTAAAATCAAAATCACAGCACTTTTAAACATACCTTCATAAAATTCACTTGGGATGTCTGCACTAAAGCGTAAAGAAAAAGACAAATAAATACTTATAACAAAAAGTAAAATATCAGCACCTAGAAAAAATCCTAAGCGTTTGCTTTTATAATCCATCTTAGTCCTTTAAGGTGTTTAAGATTAAAGTAGAAACTTCCTCTACATCAGCTTTGCTCATAGTAGTTGCACTTGGAAGGCAAATTCCATTACTAAAGAAAAACTCACTATTACCATTTAAGTAAGCATCGCAGCCTTTGTAAAGTTCTTGCAAATGCATTGGCTTCCAAAGTGGACGACTTTCGATTTTATTATCTTTTAAAACTTGTATGATTTTTAAAATTTTATCTTGAATTTGAACATTTTTATTTTCACATATACAATGTTTTTCATAGGTATTAAGTTTATTTAAATCAAAATCAAGTAAAGCAGTGCTTAACCAGCGATTTGACTTGGTATTTTCAAGCTCATCTAAAAAAGTAAAAGTTCCACTTAAAAATTCTTTATACCAGCTATAAATTTCACGCTTTTTGCTCACTCTTTCTTCTAAAACTTCCATTTGAGCAGTACCGATTGCACCTAAGATATTGCTCATTCTATAATTATAGCCATATTCTTTATGCTCATAATGAAGGCAATTTTCTCTAGCTTGGGTACTATAAAATCTTGCTTTTTCAAGATTAGCATGATTTTCACTCACAAGCATGCCACCACCACCTGTTGTGATGATTTTATTACCATTAAAAGAATATACTCCAAAATCCCCAAAAGTACCTAAGGCTTTATTTTTGTAAAAACTTCCCAAAGCTTCAGCAGCATCTTCGATTAAAAAAATCTCATTTTCTTTACAAATTTGGACGATCTCATCCATTTTAGAAGCATTACCATAAAGGTGTGTTAAAATGAGAGCTTTTGGCTTTTTAGGACTTTCTTTGATAGCTTTTTTTAATAAATTTACATCTAAATTATAAGTTTCATCACAATCAATAAATACAGGCGTAGCATTCATGTAAGAAATAGGTGCTACTGAAGCAATAAAGGTAAAACTTGAAGCTAGAACTATATCGCCTTCTTTGATGCCCAAAACTCTTAAAGCTAAATGAATAGCTGCAGTGGCTGCATTTAGAGCAAGTGCGTTAGAACTTTTTGTATAATCTTTAATACTTTGTTCTAAGGCATTAACAAATTCACCCAAAGGTGCTATATAATTACTTTCAAAAGCATTGTGTATGTATTCTAATTCTTTTCCACTCATATGTGGTGCTGATAGAAAAAATCTCATTTTACCTCCTTTATTTTCTTGGCAGGAACTCCAGCATAAATGCCTTTAGAAGTTAAGTTTTTAACTACAACTGCTCCTGCGCCTAAAGTTATATCATCATTTAAACTTATACAAGGAATAACACTTGAATTAACTCCTAAAAAACAACGCTTTCCTATTTTTACATTTCCTGTTAGTTTAGCTCCAACGCTAATATGGCTAAACTCATCTACAAAACACTCATGCTCAATCACACAAGCAGTATTTAAAATCACACCTTTTGCTATGCTAGCTTTAGCATTAACTACGACATTTGGCATGATTAAAATACCCTCATCATCTAAAAAAGCACTTGGGCTAATAATAGCACTTTTGTGTATCAAATTAACTAATCTAAATCCATCATCTTTTGCTTTTTTGAAAAGTTTTTCTCTAATAGAGTTTGCGCCAATAGCAATAAACATATCGTGTTTTTCTAAATTGGAGTGATATTTTAAGCCTTTATTATCATCTAAAAAGATGATTTTTTCATATCCTAAATTTCTAGCTACATCAGCACAGACTAAACCATGCCCACTAGAACCATATATATAAATACTTTTAGTTGTGTCCATTGAATTTATCCGTTGTAGCTACTCCTTCTTTATTAACCCCGCTTCTTTTTAAAACTTTAATAATGGTCATAAAAAAGATTTTAAGATCAAATAAAAAAGAGCAATTTTGCACATATTCTACATCATATTTAAATTTTTGCTCCCAAGAAATAGCATTGCGTCCATTAATCTGTGCCCAACCTGTAATGCCTGGTCTTACATCGTGGCGTTTTTTTTGCTCTTGATTGTATAAGGGCAAGTATTCTACAAGTAAAGGTCTTGGGCCTATGAAGCTCATATCGCCTTTTAATACATTAAAAAGCTGCGGTAATTCATCTAAACTCAAGCTTCTAACTAGCTTACCAAAAGGCTTTAAGCGTAATTCATCAGGAAGTAATTCTCCATTTTCATCGGTTTCATCACTCATAGTTTTAAATTTATAAATATAAAAAATTTTTTCATTTAATCCTGGTCTTGCTTGTTTAAAAAGCACACTTCCTTGAACGATTTTTAAAACAATACCTATAAGCACTATAAAGGGTAAAAAAATAATCAATAAAATCAAAGCCAAAAAAAAGTCAAAAACACGCTTTAAACCATTTTTATACATTTGCAAAACCCCTATAAAAGTCAAGATATTTCAAAGCTATGATATTTTCATCATAATTTTGCGCTCTAAGAAAAGCATTTTGTGCTAAAGTATTTTTTAGTTTTTCATCTTCTAGTAAAACTGCGATTTTTTCAGCTAAATCCTTGCTATCTTTGCTTTTACAAATTAAACCGTCTATGGCATTATTCACTGCTTCAATGCAACCTTCAGCATCACTTACCACACATGCTTTTTTACAAGCTTGTGCTTCTAAAACCGTTCTTGGATAGCCTTCTTTATAGCTTGGTAAAACAAAAATATCGCATAAATTTAATAAATGTGCAATATCACTTCTTGCGCCAAGATAAAAAACATTATTTGAGTTTAAAAATTCTAATGGTGCACAAGATTTATTATCATCTCTTCCACCCACTAAAACAAAATTTGCCTTATCTTTTAAAATTTGGCTTGTTTCATAAAATTCTTTAATTCCTTTATGCCAAAGTGCTCTTGAAATCATTAAAACGATAGGTTTATCAGGCATATTATGTTCTTTTAAAAAAGCTTGTTTTTCTTCTGTGCTAATTTTTAAAGGTAAAAATTGTTTTAAATTTAGCCCTACGGATTTTATGATTTTGATTTTTTCTTCTTTTAAGCCTAAATTTTTCATAAATAAAGCATTGCTTTCATTGACAAAAATAAAACCATTAGCAAGTTTAAAAGAAATTTTATAAAGTAAATTAATACTCATTCTTACTAATTTGCTTTTAAAATCATCATCTATATAAAAACTTCCTAAGCCCTCAACTAAACCAAAAGTGTATTTAATACCCGCCATTTTAGCTGCTATAATACCTGTTGTATTGCTTTTGTGAGCGCTTGTTTGTAAAAGATCTAAATTTAAGCTTTTGAGTGTATTTTTTAAACTAAGTAGATTTTTAAAAACAATTAAAGGATTAACACTTGATCTAGCTAAATCATAAAAGCAAACCTTATAGCCTAGCTCTTGTAGCTTAATAGCAAAATCATCTTTTGGAGTGATGATTATAACTTCATGATTATTTTTTTCTAAAGCTCTAATGAGTGCAAGACGAAAATAATACACACTCATTGCGCTATGGGTTAAAATTCCTATTTTCATCTTTTTAGCCTATAAATTTTCGCTCTTGCATCATTAGTGACTTGCTCAAATAAATCTTGATCGTATTGATTTAATAAAAACATTTGTATGTAGGCACTATTATAAAGATTTTCATCTAAAATCACAAAGCTTTTATATTCTCTTAAAAAGAGTAAATAAATTTGAGCTTTTGAATCAATTTCATTGTAATAAAATTTGCCATTAGTGATGGATTCTATATCTACAAAAGCTTTTAAAGGTATAGTTGTACCTTCTAGTTTTAAAGCTCTAAAATCATTAATAATTTCTACTCCATTATCAAGCATAACAGAACCTGTTGTTTTATCTTGAGCTATGGCATTAGCTTGAGAGAAAAATAAACTTTTTTCTTGCTCTCCATTGTCAGGATTTGTATTTGCAAATTGTGCTACCACGGGCATGATACGCAACATTCTATAAGGCATGTAAATATATACATCTCTAGTTTTATTGGTATCAAATTTAAAATCTTTATCATTTAAACTTTCTAAAAAATCTTTAGCACTTGTTTGGTTATAATCTTTTACCATAGCTTTTAAAACATCAGGATAATTTTCTTTGAAAGATTTTTCAGTGTATTCTACGCTAAGTCTTGCCATGTTAGCTGCTGGAATTTGTTCTTTACTTAAGACAAAAGATGAGAAAAAATTATCTTTTCCTAAGTGTTTTCCACCATCAATTAAGGTTTTTACATCGCTATAATAGCGTATTGGATAACCATAATCCCACCAAGCAACGACATAATCTTCTCTTTGAGCTTTATTTTTTAAATCATTTAAAATACTAGCTTCATAAGAAGTAAAAACAGTAGAGGATTTATAATAATAAATATGCATTAGAGCAGGACTTATACTAAAAAATGCAATGAGTATGAGCAAGATGTTTTTATTTTTTAGATTAAGTTTGATTTGTTTTTTTTCTAAAAAATTAAAAAATGTATATAAAAAATACCCAAAACCCAAAGCCATCACAGGAACTGCATAAATGGTAAATCTAAGCCCAGCTCTTAAAGCCATAAAACCTAGTGCAAGCATAGGTAGAGCCAAAAGCATACTTTTGTGATCTTTGCAAAGCAAGATAAAACCTATAAAAGAAAGGACAAATACTAAAACACTGGAACTAATTCTTTGCATAAATACTTCAGGATCGATAGTATTTACTTCCATAATAGTTTCATTAACATTAAAATACATAAAGGCAGCATCTTTTAAATTTTGCACATCAGAAGCTTTAAAAACATAAAATTTAAGTTGATATAAAACAGGATCTAAACCACCACTTAAATGTAATATCAAAATGCTAATAAAAATCAAAGCCCAAACCATATAAAAATTAATTTTTTCTTCTTTAAAGGCAAAAATAGCAAATAACAATACAATTAAAGCAAGTTTATATTGCCATGCTAGCATACTTAAAGCTATGATCACTAAAGCAATAGCTAGATAAAAAATCTTTTCTTTTCTATGAAATACTAAAGTATAAAGACCAAAAAGTCCTATCATGGCAAAATTTAAAGAATAACTTGATGGATACCACCACAAATAAATCATGATAAAAACCGGACTTAAAAGTAGGGTAAAAATGTCTTTATTAATAGTTAAGCGTATAAAAGTAAGCAAAACAAGCATTGGTAAAACTAACACTAGCATATCAGTATCATAATACCCGCTCATAGTGCGGTTATAATAACTATTTGCAATGCTTCCAAGTAAGGCTGCTATAAAGCCATAAGTAGTGAGTTTATACTCTCTTGCGATTAATATAATAGGCACAACAATCAAAGAAGCAAAAAAAGTACTCATATATAAAATAATACTTTCAAAGCTAAAAGGTAAAATACTATAAAGCCAATAAGTTAAAGTAGAAAGTGAGCTTCCAAAATAAGATAAGTCATTAGGTTGATGAAAACCTGCTATCATATCTCTTGCACCTTCTGCAAAAGCATAGCCATCATTAGTAGTAATCATGAGTTGATCATTAAAGAAAAACTCATAAAACTCACTTGCCCAAGCCACCCAGTATAACCTACACAAAACACTAAAAGCAAAGGCTATAAGGATTAAAATACAGGTATATTTTATAGAATTATTATCAGTGAAATTTTGTCGTAGTTTCATTTTATGCCTTGTTGAAAAATTCAAATAATTGCTTTGCTACGCTAATTTTATCAAATTCTTTTGCACGCAAAAAAGCCTTTTGTCTATATGAAGCTTTTAATGCTTCATCATTGCACATTTTTTCTAAGCCTTCTTGCATGGCTTTTTCATCATCTACTTTTACTAAAAGTCCAAACTCATCATCTAAAAATAGCTCCCTTGCCCCACTTTTATGATCGGTACAAAGTACGGCAGTATTACAAGCTAGGCATTCGATTAAAACATTGGAAAAGCCTTCAAAACTTGAAGCAAAAGCAAAAAAGTCACATTTGCTCATGTATTTATAAGGATTTTTATCAAAACCTAGTAAAAAGATTTTGTCTTTTAAATTTAAAGTTTCTATTAAAGCTAAAAGCTCATCTTTTAAAATGCCCTCGCCTAAAATGACTAATTTTAAATCAGTTTTAACTTTTGCATAAGCTCTTATAAGCATAGCATGATTTTTACCATGATCAAGCCTACCAACACTTAATATAAAAGGATCTTTAAAGTCTATTTTTTCTTTAGATTTTTCTATAATGTTTTCTAAGTCTATGGCATTGTATAAAATATCGCATTTTTTAGCCTCTATATTGAAATTTTGTATTAAATCTTCTTTGTTTCCTATAGAATTTGCTAAGATTAAATCTGCTTTGTTATAAAGTTTTTTAATAAGAAATTTATTGATAAAAGAATTTAGATTATTATGTTTATAAATCACACTTGGAGTAGTGCATTCATTGATAATAAGGGTTGACTTAAGTCCTAGGGATTTTGCCATTAAAGCAATATAATTAGGTCTATTTAATAATACAAATTGCAAATTGATTTTTAAATCTTCGCAAAGCTTTTTGTATTTCATAGCTAGCAAGGGTAGTTTTAAAAATTTAGCTAAATTACTTTCGCTTGGATTTGATTTTTCAAGGTAGTGGATATTAACTTCAGGAATATCATATGATATTTTGTCATTCATTAAAATTAAATGTATTTCATATTTTAAATTTAATACAGGCAATAGCGTAGATACAACCCTTTCAGCACCACCACTTCCTAAAGAATAAATAAAAATTGCTAGTTTTTTCATTTTAAACCCTTACTTCTTTGATTAAATCAAGCCATTTTTGTGCTACATTGGCCACTTCATAATCTTTACATCGTTGCTGTGCATTAAGCGCTAGTGTTTTTCTTAAATTTTCATCTTGCATTAAAAGTGCGAGTTTTTCGCTTAAAGCTTTTTCATCATCTAAATCTACTAAAAATCCATCTTTTCCATCATCAATTAAATCTTTATGACCGCTTGTGTATTTAGTGCTAATGCGCGCTACTTGATAATATAAACTTTCAAGCAAAACTGTTGGCAAGCCTTCTATGAAAGAGCAAAGGCAGATTATTTTTGCTTTTTTATAAAGATCTTGCATATTTTCAACTTTACCTAGAAAATTAACTTTGATATTTAAATTCTTGGCTTTTTGTTCTAAATCTTGTCTTAATTCTCCGTCACCTGCTATGAAAAAGTTGTATTGTTTTTGTAAATTTGTATCTAGCCTTGCTATGGCTTTTAAAAACATAGAAGCATTTTTATTATGATCAAGTCTGCCTACGAAAATGACATTATTTTCTTTTTCTAAATTTTCTTTAACAGGGCTAAAATGACAAGGATTTGGCATATTGATAACTTTTTTAACAAAGTTTTCATAGTAATTTTTATCATCATTACTTAGCACGGTTAAAGCATTTGCATGAGGAAAACTTATACGGCGTAAAAACTTCCAAATTTTAGATTTTAAATAAGTATAAGAGCTATGTTCGCTAATGATTAAAGGTGTATTTAAACCTTTGTTTGCCCAAATGCAAGCAATATTAGTTGTATCTAAAAATGAGATAAAAACATCGCTTTTGTGGTCTTTAAGTGCTTGTTTTAAGGCTTTGAATTTTTTAATGCGTGAGGCTATTTTATTATAAAGAGTGGAAAAGTCAAACTGCTCTAGGGTAAAAAGTTTGATTTTTGGCTCAAGCTTGTAAAAAGAGTCTTCTTTGTGAAATTTAATAATATTTATTTCATGATTTTTGCAAAGTTCATTAGCTAAAGTGACTAATACTCTTTCAGCACCGCCTGAATTTAAAGTAGCTATGATGAAAGTGATTTTCATACTTGTTCCTTCAAATGCCCATGTTTTACTTCAAATACTCTATCACAACCTTGTATAGTTGAGAGCCTATGGGCTATGATGATGAGGGTTTTATCTTTTGAAATTTTATAGATTTCTTCCATGATTTTTGCTTCACTTTCTTGATCAAGAGCACTAGTTGCTTCATCTAAAACTAAAATTTCAGGTTGTTGGTAAAGCGCTCTTGCTATGGCTATTCTTTGTCTTTGGCCTCCACTTAAAAACGAACCTGAATCACCTACCTTAGTATGCACTCCATCTTCAAGTGAATTTACAAAGCTTTCAAGATTAGCTTGTTTGATTACCTTATGTAAAAGCGCTTCATCTACTTCTTCTCCAAAGCTAATATTTTTAGCAATAGAATCATTAAAAAGATAAATTTGTTGAGGTATGTAGCCAATTTTACTTCTAAAACTTTTTATATTGCTCTCATCAAGCTTAATTCCATCTACAAAAATAGCTCCATCGCTTGGTTTTAAAAGCCCTATGATAAGATCAACTAAAGTACTTTTACCACTTCCACTTTTACCTATAAAAGCGATTTTTTCATTTTTCTTAAGCTCAAAATTTAAATTTTTAAATAAATTTTTCTTGCCCTTATAAGCAAAGAAAAGATTTTTCAAAACGATTTTTTCTTTAAAATCAATACTTTCATCGCCTAGCTTTTCTTCTTTTTCATTGAGCATGTTATAAATAATATCTAAAGAGTTTTTATAATATGTGATTTCATTATAACTTGTGATGATACGATTAGCACTTGGCATAAGCCTATAAAGAGCCACCACAAAAATAGTAATAGTTGCTAAGATAGAGGAAATATCACTTTCATATCTTAAAACTAAATACACCACGATAAAACAAAGCATACAAAAACCTATACCTTCAAGGTAAATTCTAGGAATGCTTGACATGCTTTCATTGCTAATATTTGCTTTGGCAAAAAGCCCACTTTGAATTTCATAAAGCTTTTGTGTGCTTTGTTCTTTGGTTTTGAGTTTGATGATTTTAAGGTTGTTTAAATTTGCATTTAAAATTTCAAAATAATTTTTCATTGCCTCTTCTCTAGCTATGGAAGCTTTTTTTACCAAGGGTGAGAGGATTTTAATCAAAATAAAAGCATTTAAAAGTAAAAAAGCACTTAAAGCTAGGGTGATTTTATAGTTGATAATTAGCAATAAAGTATAAAGTAAAAACACCACAAAGCTTTCACTTAGCATAAGTAAAAAAGCACTAATTAAAGTGCTTAAATGAAATACTTCTTGAGTAATAGTTTTTAAAAGTTCTGATTGATTTTTGTTAGTAAAATTTTCATATTCAAGGTGTAGGTATTTATCAAAAATACGACAAGCAAGGCTGTGGTAACGCCCTTTAGAAAAACGCGCAAGCAAATGAAAATAAAAGGCATTTAAAAAGGCTCTAAAAATATAAAAGGCGATTAATATACAGCCAAAATAAGCAATAATCTTATAACTTGGTAAATTTAAATACTCATATACAGGTTGAAAATAGGAGCTTTTTTCTAAAAGCTCAAAATTACTCGCCACTGATACAAAAGGCATGATCAAAGAAATAGCAAAGCTTTCTATAAATCCTATAAAAATAGAAAAAATTAGCAAAGCAAATAAAAATTTCTTATCATGGGCATTGAGTATGAAAAAAAGTTTTTTTAACACTGTTTTTCCCACTCATAAGCACTTTTACAGATTAATTCTAAATCATCATATTTTGGTTTCCAATTAGTTAGGGTTTTGATTTTATCAGCATTTGAAATAAGCACAGAAGGATCCCCAGCTCTTTTTGGTGCAAGTTCTACTGTGAAATCCACCCCGCTTACTTTTTTCATAGTTTTAATAACTTCTTTTACGCTAAAGCCATGTCCATAGCCTACATTGAAAATATTACTTTCATTATTTTCTAGGTATTCTAAAGCAGCTAAATGCGCACTTGAAATATCATCAACATGGATAAAATCTCTAATACAAGTGCCATCTTTAGTATTATAATCATCGCCAAAAATATAAAGCTTTTCTCTTTTTCCTGTGGCTACTTCAGCAGCAACCTTGATAAGTAAAGTAGCTTTTGGATAGCGTTGACCTATAGGATAACTCATGCAAGCACCTGCTACATTGAAGTATCTTAAAATGCAATATTTAAATTCAGGATTAGCCATATTAGCATCTTGTAAGACTTTTTCGCTCATTAGTTTGCTTTGTCCATAAGGATTAATCGGTGCTAATGGACTTTGCTCATCTACGATAGGAGTTTGTGGCTCTCCATAAGTAGCTGCGGTTGAAGAAAAAATGAATTTTTTCACACCTGTTTCTAAACAAGTTTGGATTAAGTTGCTTGTGTTTGCGGTATTGTTCATATAGTATTTTAAAGGATTTTCCATACTTTCAGGAACTTCAATACTAGCTGCAAAATGCACAATTGCATCAAATTTTTCTTCTTTGAAAAGTTTTTTAATCCCAGCATAATCGCTTAAATCTTGCTCAAAAAACTTAAAAGGTCTGATTTTAGAAAGTTCATCCAAACTTTTTTTGCTACCTTTTGAAAGATTATCTAATACACAAATTTCATGATTTGTTTCTAAAAATTGTTTTAAAGTATGAGAGCCTATGTATCCTGCGCCACCGGTGATTAAAATTTTCATTTTTATCCTTTTTGTGATATTTAATAATAGTTATTTTAATATACTTTTCTTAATTAATTTAAAACTTGCTCTTTTCTTTTTCTATGGCCTCTAAAAATGGCTTTTGATAGCTTTTATCGCTATGTTTTTGCAAAAGTTCTTCTTTGAAATTTTCTAAAATATTAAGATAATCTTCTTGGGTTAAATTACCTTTAATGAGTTCGTATTTTAAAAATAGCATATAGGTGTTTAACACATCACTTTCGCAGTATTCGTGAATTTTTTCTAATTTGTTTTGATAAAAAAGTTCTAATACTTCATTTCCATGCACATCATATTTTCCAGGAAGTCCTGCCATAGCACAAAGCGTGTCAAGTCTTAAGCCTTTTTGACCAAAACTTCCTAAAGATTCTAATAAATCACAATGTTTATTTTCTACAAATTTGCTTTTGTAGTTATTCCATTTATCGCTTGCGTCCAAATAAGCACTTGCGTTGATATTGTATTTTAATGCTCTTATAACAAGCAAAGGCATGTCATAGCTTTTGCCATTAAAACTTACAAGGCGGGGTTGGTGTTTATCTATGAAGTTAAAAAACTCTTCTAGCATTTGTTTTTCATTTTCGCCTTTGATTTTATTGACTTTGATGAAATTTCCAAATTTATCTGCAATCACTGCACAAATGCTTACAACTTTATGAAAAGGTAGGGGTAAAAATTCACTTCCACTTTCTTCTTTTTGTCTTTCTAAAGCTTGCTTGCTAATGCTTAAATCATCGCCATTAAAATCATAAAGATGTTTTATCAATTCTGCATCAGGAATGCTCTCACAATCAAAAACGCAAATATATTCTTGCATGATAAACCTTTTTTTAAAAAAATCTTTGTTAAAATCATAACAGAAAATTTAAAAATAAAGTAGTATATGAAAATAGGTTTGGTTAAATTATCTGCACTTGGAGATATCATCCATGCGGTAATTGTTTTACAATTTATTAAAAAGCATTATCCTAAGGCGAGTATTGATTGGTTTGTAGATGCAAGATTTGCAGGATTATTGCAAGATCATCCAATGATCAATGAAGTTTATGCCCTGCCTTTAAAAGATAGAAAATTCAAAGAAGTTTTTGCTATGCTTTTTGAAGCTAGGCAAAACAAATATGATGTTGTGATTGATTTGCAAGGTTTGATTAAATCCGCTTTAGTGAGTAAATTTTTATGTGCTAATACTTTTGGTTTTGATCAAGAAAGCATAAAAGAAAGCTTTGCGAGCAATTTTTATGCGCATAAATTTGCGTGTAATTATGAAGAAAATATTGTCGTGCGTAATCTTTCTTTGGTGGCTTATGTTTTAAATGAGCATTTTGATCATAGTGATATAGAATTAAAACAAAGTTGCTTTAGTATAGATGATGAGTTAAAGGAAAGCTTAGAGCAAAGATTATCTTTGAATGAAAGTGCGCCTAATATACTCATACATGTAGGATCATCTATGCCAAATAAAATTTACCCAAAAGAGCGTTTGATACTACTTTGTAGAATGCTTTTGGAGCATTTTGCTAGTGCAAAAATCATACTTGGCTGGGGCAATGTAGGGGAATTTAATTTTGCTAAAGATATAGTTTTAAATTTAAAACATTTGAAAATAGAACTTGCGCCAAAATTAAGCTTAAGCGAGCTTTGTGCTTTAACTAAGGCAAGTGATTTGATTATCGGAAATGATAGTGGGCCTACTCATTTGGCCTTTGCACTAAACAAGCCTTCTATAACGATTTTTGGTGCTACTCCTAGTCAAAGAAATACCTATGAAACAAATATCAACAAAACAATCAATGCAGGTAAAAAAATACTGCATTCAAAACATATAGATAAGAGTGATTTTTGCATACAAAATATCGATGAAAAAGATATTTTTAAACTTGCTTGTGAGCTTTTAGAAAAATGATAAATTATGTATATCTAAGCCTTTTTTATATACTAAAAGCTCTTGTGAAGATTTTACCTTCAAAGCTTTTAAACTCTTTTGCAAATTTGGTTGCTTTGATCACTTATAGGCTTAATCACAAACACCGCAAAATCATTGACACAAACTTAAAAATTTGCTTTCCTGAAAAAGATCAAAAATGGCGTGATGAAACTAGTCTTAATATCTATAAAAATTTTGCTAAATTTGGGATTGATTTTATCAAAAATCAAAATGCAAGCAAAGAGGAAATCATCAATAAAATTTGCTTTGATGATGAGGAACAAATTTTAAATATAATGCAAAGTAAAAGACCCTTGATCGTAATTACGGCTCATTATGGTAACTGGGAGCTTTTGGCTTTGTCTTTTGGGGCTAAATTTCAAGGAATTTCCATAGTTGGAAGAGCACTTGATAGCGTGATAATGGATAAAATTTTAAGTAAAAATCGCACGCAATTTAATATAGAGCTTATAGAAAAAAAGGGCGGGCTTAGAAAAATGCTAAAAGCCTTAAAAGAAGGTAGATCGCTTGGAATTTTAACCGATCAAGATGCAGTGGATAGTGAAAGTGTAAAAATACAATATTTTAACCAAGAAGTAAATTTCATAGCAGGTGCAAGTGTACTTGCTAAAAAAACAAATGCTATGATTTTACCTTGTTTTGTGTATCAAAAAGATGAGAAATTTTTTGTAAAAACTTTTAAGGCTTTAGACGCAGGTAAGGCAAGCATAGAAGAGCTTACTAAGTATCAAGCAAAGTGTTGTGAAGAGATGATTAAATTTAAACCTGATGAGTATTTTTTCTTTCATAAGAGATTTAAAAGATATAATCATGAGTTGTATTTATAGGATATAAAATGGATTTAAAGCAAATTAGTGTGATAATGATTGTTAAAAATGCTCAAAAAACCTTAAAGGCTTGCTTGGAATCTTTGCAAGAATTTGGTGAGATTGTTTTAATAGAAAATGATAGTAATGATGATACTTTAAAAATTGCTTATGAGTTTAGTAAAAGCTATAAAAATATCAAGATTTATCAGCATAAATTTATAGGTTTTGGACCTTTGAAAAATTTAGCCATAAGTTATGCTAGCAATGATTGGATTTTTAATATTGACGCAGATGAGCTTGCTAAGAAAGAATTTTTACAAGAATTAGGGCAAATTGAGCCTAATAAAGAAGATATTATAGCCTTACCAAGAGAAAATTTATATAATGGAGAGTGGATTAAAGCTTGTGGGTGGTGGCCTGATCATGTAATGCGGGTGTTTAATAAAACCCATACTAATTTTAATGAAAATTTAGTACATGAGAGTTTGATTTTACATGAAGATAGTAAAAAGATTAAGTTGCAAAATGGTTTGAGACATTTTGCGTTTGATGATATCGATAGTTTGCTAGATAAGCTTCAAAAATACTCTAAGCTTTGGGCTTTGCAAAATTTACACAGAGAAAGTAGTGTTTGCAAGGCATTGCTAAGAGGAATTTGGACTTTTTTTAGAAATTATGTTTTGAAAAAAGGGATTTTTTATGGCTATAAAGGCTTTATCATAAGTACTTGTAATGGTCTTGGGGCCTTTTTTAAATATATGAAATTGTATGAGTTAAAAAAACAAAACCCAAAAACTTGTGCTTTAATCATCACAACCTATAATCAAAAAGAAAGGCTTGCTTTGGTGCTTGATAGCGTTAAAAACTTAGAGCCTTTACCAGATGAGGTTTTAATAGCTGATGATGGAAGCAGGGAAGATACGGCTAAGCTTATACAAGCTTATCAAAAGGATTTTCCTTGTAAGTTAGAGCATATTTGGCAAGAAGATGAGGGATTTCGTGCTGCGGCAAGCCGCAACAAAGCGATTAGAGCTTCAAATAGTGAATATATTGTTTTAATCGATGGTGATATGATTTTAGAAAAAAACTTCATTAGTGATCATTTAAAATTTGCTAGTTTAAAGACTATTTTGCAAGGCTCAAGAACTATTTTAAATGAAAATGAAAGCAAAGAACTTTTAAGCAAAAATGATTTTAGTTTGACATTTAATAAAAAAGGTTTTAAAAATCAAAGAAATATTTTTTTAGCTAAATGTATATATAAATTTTCAAAACTAACTAAGAAATTTTTTAAAAAATCACAGCTTGTTAAAGGTAGTAAAACTTGCAATATGAGTTTTTATAAAAGTGATTTTGAAGCCATTGAAGGTTTTAATGAAAAATTTATAGGTTGGGGCAGGGAAGATAGTGAGTTTGTAGCTAGATTTTTATTTAATGAGGGAGTGTTTAAAAGGCTTAAATTTAATGCTCTGGCTTATCATATCTACCATGAAGAAAATAGCAAAAATATGCTTGAAATCAATCATCAAATTTATCTTGAAACTATAAAAAATGAAAAAACAACTTGGAGATAAGGCATGAAAACCGTAGGCGTAGTAATCCCCATATACAATGTAGAAAAATATCTAAAAGAATGTTTAGATAGTGTAATCAATCAAACCTATACTAACTTAGAAATCATACTCATAAATGATGGTAGTACAGATGAAAACTCACTCAATATTGCAAAAGAATATACTCTAAAAGATAAAAGAATCACTCTTTTTGATAAAAAAAATGGTGGTTTAAGTAGTGCTAGAAATGTAGGTATAGAATTTTTTTATGGTGAATATGAAATACAACATATTGAACAAGAAAATGAATTAAATATTTTTAATATTACTGGTAATAACCCGCAAAATATTTATAAAATTTATAAACATAAAAATGCTTTAGTAGATGATAAATTAGAAATTCCAAAGATTGATTATATTATCTTTTTAGATTCTGATAATTATTGGGAGTTAAACTGCATAGAAGAGTGCGTTGCGAGAATGAAAAATGTAGATGTATTATGGTTTGATCATGCTTGTATTTATGATGATGGCATAGAAGATAAAGGTCAAAAGACAAGGATGAATATATTTAATTTTACTCAAGAATGCACTATCACTCCAAGAGACTATGCTAAACAGGCTATAAAAGTAGGTTCTAGGGATATTTCATTTAGTTGGGGCGGTATGATAGATTTTTCATTTTTAAAACAATTAAAACTTAAATTTATTAACAAAATTATCAATGAAGATATTTATTTTGGCATGGTTTTATTTAGCTGTGCTAGTAATATTTATATTTTTCCTAAAAGATTGTATTTGTGCCGTTTGAGAGCAAATAGTATATCTAATCATGACAAAAAAGTTACAAGGGCAAATGTGTCAGAGTATTTTAAAGACTTATATGAATTTTTTGGAGAAAATGCTAAAGAGGCAAAAAATTATTTAAAAGCAGCAAGTAGGATGATAACAGCTTTAGAATTAATAGAATTTTTTAAAGATCAAAAAAGTGAAAATGTATTGGCTATAAAAGAGACATTTTTGCCTTTTTATGTAAAAAAAGCTTTGATGATTAAAAAATTTAAAAAAGATCCTTTAAATTTAAAGGAAAAATTACCTATAATTAAACCTTTTATCCAAACAAAAATTCCTTATGATCTTTGGAAAATTTGGCAAAAAATAAAAAGTATTTTTAGATAAAATCAACTTTGCATGATGATTTTATCTATCATTGAATCTTTTTTTATAGATTTAAAATGCGTGAGTTTGTGTAAAAAACTTTGCTTTTGAATTTCTTCCCAAAGAGTTGGATTAAATTTTTCTTTGGCGCTAAATTGTAATAAATGGCATTCTATATCGCTCATATTTTTATAGGTATCATTTACAAAGCCATGTTTTTTTAAAAGTTCAAAGATAATTTGAAAAGTAAAATAATAAAAGTTATTAGAGTTTTTCTCATTTAACCAATAATATATAAGTATGTTTTTCATAGCTTGGATATTTTTGTGATGAGATTTTGAGATTATAAAACTATTTAGCATTTTAACTTTAAAATCATCATTCCAGTTAAAATATCCATAAGAAAAATACCCACTTTTGATAAATTTTTTCAATTTTTCTTTACTAGGTTTTGTTTTTGATCTTTCAAAGGTAAAAAAATCTTTATTACAAAGTTCACTAGGAATTTTAGAGCTTAAAAATATACTTGCATCACACCATATACCTCCATAAGTTGTAAGCAAGCATACTCTTAAAAGATCTGAAAAAAAAGTTATAGTTTTTTCTCCAAAAAAATTATTTTCTAATTTTTCTATAACATATGGTGGAAAATCAAGATACTCTTTTATATTATCTTTATCTAAAATGATGATTGTGTAGTCATCTTTCATTTGACTTTGCACTGAATTGAAACATTGTTGTATCATAGGTGAAGCTTGATTTTTACCTTGATACCAAAATTGCCAAATAATTTTATCGTTTTTAAAATGATGTTTTTTTTCAAAATCAAAATGAGGAATTTTTCCTTCTAAAAAAGGATTGACATAGTTGTTTAAAAGATAATTAGCCACTTTAGGGTGTTCTAACTTATATTGAATATGATTTCTTAATTTTCTTCTTATTGATTTTATGGGTATAAAATTACATAAATTATTACATAAATTCATGATTTTAAGTCTTTATGTTATGCTTTCAAAAAATCAATCAAAGGCTCTATATATTCATGGTCTAAATTATAATGTTCTAAACATATGTTTTTTATTCTGTTTCCACAAGCTTGATTATAACTATATATAAGATTTTTATTTAATTCTTTTTTGTTTAAATTTGTATTCCCTTTATTTTTGAGGCAATTAATATATTCTTCAAAGCAGATAATAAAACAAGGATGTTTTGCTATTTTTTTTAATAAATCTTCAAGTTCACCATTATCTTTATTATTTGGTAGTAAAAATATTTTTATTTTTTGTAAATTTATTAATTGCTGTTCTAAATTAGTTTTGGTTTTTTGGTAATCATTATCCGCATCAAAAACTATATAAATCTTTTCAACTCTTTTATCATTTATATCTGATTTAACCAATTCTAAATTAGATAAAGAAAAGTTGTTGCTACCTACAGATATAGTTTCAAATTCATCTATTTTAATTTCTTTGCATAACGCATCTAAGAAAAATTTATCACTTTTTCCTTCTACATAAATTTTAATCATTTGCACTACTTTCTAAGCTCTACACCGTTATCTAGCAATTCTTTTAGCTGCTGGAGTTGGTAATATTTACAATAAACATTTTCTTCGTATTTGTATATATTAAAGATACCTAGATCTGTAAATTCTTTTTCATTTGTTACTTTTTCAACAATAGATAAAAATTCTAAGCTATGGGTAGATATAAAAATCTGAATATTAGTGTTTTTATTAAATTCTATTAAGGATTCTATAAGTTTTTTAGTTGTTTTATAATGTAAACCATTTTCTATTTCGTCTATAAGAATATAATTTGCTTCATTGGAAATTAAAGCACATATATAGTTAAAAAATTTTATAAAACCATAACCAAAGATTTTAATTGGAACTTTTTGATTAAAATTTGAACTTTTTATAAGAATTTCCCCGTTGATTTCTTCTACATCTTTTATGCTTTTATCAAAAATTTGTAAATATTTGACTAATTGTTCTTCTTTATTGTCAGTGCGGATATTTCTTAAGAAGTGAATAGATTCAAAAGAAAATACATTAACAGGAAGATAAATAGAATTATTTTTATTTAGATATTTTTTAGCTTCATATCGTCTTTCAACAACACCAGTTCTTTCTGTATCTTTTATTTCTTTTATTGTTAAAGTATTTTTTTGTTCTTTTGTCTTGTGTTTGTATTCAAAAAGTATTTTTGTATCCTCGTTTTCGTTTAAATTATCTAATATAGAAACTACTAATTCCTTCTCTAGAGAAATTTTCAACGATGATAAGATATCTTTATTTGTTCTCGTGGATATAAATATTTTTTTATTCAAATCAAAATTATTAAATAGATATCTAATATTTTTTTTATTTAACGGAAAATTTCTAAATGTATCATAACTGTAAATTAAATTTTTTATGCAATCTTGTGATAAGGCTAAATAAATAGCTTCTAAAATACTTGATTTACCACAATTGTTTTCACCAGTAAATATATTAATATTTCTAACATTATTAATCTCTAACTCTTTTATAAGTTTATAATTTTCAATTTTAATATTATCTATCATAGTTTATTCCACCTTAGAATCAATATTTTAGATTTTTATTTATTATCTTAACTCATTTCGATGATATAATATCATAAAAATATTAAGGTTTGTATAATGCATGAAACAACTATCATTACAGCTTTTTATAATATTGGTAGAACCACAAGGGGTAATGATCAATATCTATCTTATTTTGATTTTTGGTCAGGACTTAAAAATCATGTGGTTATTTATACTACAGAAGATATGAAAGAATTGATTTTAGAAAAAAGAAAGCAACATCATTTAGAGGGTAAAACTACAATTATTGTAAAAGAATTAAATGAATTTGATCTTCAAACTTTAAATAAAATCAAGGAAACATTTAAGAATTATAATCAAACTTTGCATCGTAAAAATCCTAACAATATAGAGTGTATTTCTCCGCTATATTGCTATCTTATGTACCTAAAACCCTTTTTTGTTTGCGATGCAATAGAAAGAGGTGTTGCGAGTGAAAATATAATGTGGCTTGACTTTGGTTTTAATCATGGAGATAGCTTTTTTATCAACAAAGATCAGTTTAATTTTTTACTTGAAAAACAAGAAAATATAATTAATGATAAAATCAATTTTTTTTCTATAAAAGATCAAGAAACAAACACTATTCCTGAAATTTATTATAATATGGAAATATTTATTATAGGTAGTATTTTTTTTGGAAATAAAAAATCATGGTTCGATTTTAAACAACACTTCCAAGAGTGTATGCAATGTTTTTTGTCGTTTAATATAGTAGATGATGATCAAATTATGCTTTTATGGTGTACAAGAAATTATCCTCAAAATTACAATATAATCAGATGTTATGAATGGTTTGGCTCATTATTTAATTTTATACCAAAAGAAATTAAAAATACTATTTTATTCAAAAGAAAAGATAGCAAGTATTATAAACTAATTAAAGAAGAAATAAAAAATTCTAAAGATAAAAAATTTATGCTAAAAATGAAGATGTATTTTAAATATATATATTACAAATTTATAAATAAAAAAAATGTAGAGCTATAGATTTTTTATTTTGTTGAGGATATTTTTTCTAAAATTTTTTATTTTTTTTCGTTGTAGTCTCAAAATGAATTTATGAATAAAATTTTTGGCTATATTTTTATAATACAAATCATATTTATGAATTTGAAGACAACTGACAATATACTGACAGAATAAATAGTGATGAGTATTGTAATTATAAGCAGAAAGTTTTTGAATGCAGTATTCTAAATCTTTAAGATAGCTTTTTATTTTGTTGATATTTTTTTGGTTTGTAGTCGAGTTGATATTCTCACAATTGTAGTTATATAAGCATTCTGAAATTGTTTTGATTTTTGTTATATTTTTAGTGTAACTTGCAAAAATTAAGGCATCTTCGGCCATTGTAATTTTGTTACTTCTTAAATCAAGATCATTAAAAGCTTTCAACAAAATATCTTTTTTAAATAACTTGCCCCATGCATTCCATATAAAGTTATCTTTATTGATTAGATAAATAAGGTAATCTTTTGTTGAGTAGATGTTAATAGAGTGGTTTTTTATAGGAGTTTTTGTTCCATTTATGATATATGTATTAAAACAAATCATTTCAATATTAGTATTTAAATTTTTAATACATTCTTCACAAGCATTAAGCTCTAAATAATCATCGGGATCTAAAAATATTATATAAGGTGAAGTTGCTACTTTAACACCTTCGCATCTTGCTCTTAAGAGTTTTAAATTCTCTTCATTATGTATGATTTTTATCCTATCATCTTTACTAGCATATTCTTTAGCTATATCTATACTTTTATCATTACCGCAATCATCTACTATAATGATTTCTATATCTTTAAAAGTTTGGTTTATACAACTTTCTAATGCTCTAGCTATATATTTTTCCACATTATATGTTGGTAGTATGATGGAAATTTGACTCATTTTTTACCTTGGAATATTTTTTTAGGATGACGAAGATATAACCTAAAACCTTTGTTTTTCTCATTTTCTTTTTCTTTTTTTGCTTCTAGTAATCCTATAAGTTTTTCAGGGTGTACCATATGCATAGGATTTTGTGTGGATTTTATAGGTAATTCTAATGAGTTAATTTTGTCTTTATGAATATATAAAAAAATATTTTGTCTGTACCAAAAATCAATTTTATCGTTTTCCCAAAATAAATTTCTAATATCAAAACATAAATAATCGTATTTTTCAAATAAATTCGCCCAATATTTTGGTGGTTGTTCATTGATATGTTCTAATCCTCCTTGATTAGGAATAGCTGCAGAGAATAAAATAATATCTGAAGTTAATGTTAGTAATTCTATAAAATTTTGAGCATATTTTTCATCAATATGCTCAGCGACTTCTAAACTTTGAGTCAAATTGAATAATTTTGAATAATTTTTATTAATATCTTTTAACGATTGTTTTATATCATCTAAAATTGTATTTGCGGTGGTTGTTAAGTCAACTTTTTTATAATTATGTTTGTCAATATAAAAAAAGCTTTCCGATATGTCATTTCCATCGACTCCAAAAATTTCTATTAATTTGTTTTGTTCTTGCCATGCTTTAAGCCATGTACCAATACCACAACCAACATCCAATACGCTTTGAATATTTGGGATAAAATTATTTATTATTGGTATAATTTCTTTTGCTGACTGATAACTTCCCTGAGATTGTTGTTTATAAAATTCTTCATCATATATAGACATTTATTATTCCTCTCAATCCTATTTTTATTTTTTTAATTTTGCCATAAAATTGCTTTATTTTTTATATAAATGTTATTATTGCACAAAAAATATATGAGAAGTTATAATGAAGAATATATTAGTCACAGGTGCAGATGGTTTTATAGGTTCGCATTTAGTTGAAATGCTTTATACACAAAGCAAAGACAAGAATTCTTTGTTTTATGGTTATAAGATTAAAGCTTTAAGCCAGTATAATTCTTTTAATTATTGGGGTTGGCTTGAAGATATAGAGTGTTTAAAAGATATTGAAGTAGTTTGTGGAGATATTAGAGATCCACATTTTTGTAAAAATATCACTAAAGATGTAGAAATCATCTTTCATTTAGCAGCTTTAATAGCCATACCTTTTTCTTATGTTGCTCCAGATAGTTATGTAGATGTTAATATAAAGGGTACTTTAAATATCTGCCAAAGTGCATTAGAAAATAATGTAAAGCGTATTATTCATACAAGTACAAGCGAGGTTTATGGTACGGCTTTGTATGTGCCTATTGATGAAAAACATCCTTTGCAAGCACAAAGTCCATATTCAGCAAGCAAAATAGGTGCTGATGCTATGGCAATGAGTTTTTATAATGCTTTCAATCTCCCACTGACCATAGCAAGACCTTTTAATACCTATGGCCCAAGGCAAAGCGCAAGGGCGGTGATCCCAACTATCATCACTCAAATTGCAAATGGAGCTAAACAAATAAAGCTTGGAGATGTAAGTCCTACTAGAGATTTTAATTATGTGAAAGATACTTGTTTAGGGTTTTTAGAGTTAGCTAAATGCCAAAAGGCTATAGGTGAAGTGGTAAATATAGGATCAAATTATGAAATAAGCATAAAAGATACTTTAGAACTCATTAAAAAACTTATGAAATCAAATGTAGAATTTATCACAGAAAATGAACGCGTTAGACCCGAAAATAGTGAAGTATTTAGGCTATGGTGTGACAATAGCAAGATTAAAAGCCTTACTAACTTTTCACCACAATATGATATAGAAAAAGGTTTAGCTCAAACTATAGAGTGGTTTAGTAGTTCTTTAAATTTAAAAAAATATAAAAGTGATATTTATAATATTTAGGATTTTTGTGAAAGAAAAAATAATCATTATTGGAGCTGGAGGACATGCAAGAGCATGTATGGATGTTATAGAGCTTGAAGGTAAATTTGAAATTGCTGGTTTTGTGGATAATGATATAGAAAGTGCGTATTATCCATTGCTTGGGAATGATGATGATTTAAAAAAATTATTTAAAGAATATAAATATGCCTTAATTGGTATTGGACAAATTAAAACTTCATTGCCGAGAGTGCAAATTTATGATAAGTTGAAAACTATAGGTTTTAGATTGCCAACTATTATTTCGCCGCTTGCTCATGTGTCAAAAAGATCTTTTATTGATGAGGCAAGTATAATAATGCATCATGCCTTGGTAAATACAAATGTCAAGATAGGTAAAGGTTGTATAATAAATTCAAAAGCATTAGTTGAACATGATGCTATAATTGAAAATTTTTGTCATATTAGTACAGCTAGTGTTGTTAATGGGGGTTGTTTGATAAAGCAGCATAGTTTTTTGGGGTCAAATAGTCATTTAAAACATGGTAGTATTTTAGGCGAAGATAGTATAGTATATATGAAAGGAGTATAATGATGAAATATTGTGATTATTGCGTAATGCCAGATACGAGACCAGGGATAAAATTTAGTAAAGATAAAAATGGTAAAAATATTTGTTCAGCTTGTGTAAATCATAAAAATAAAGAAAATATTGATTATGAAGCTAGATTTAAAGAATTAGAAAAACTTTGTGATAAATATAGAAGAATGAATGGTAAGTATGAGTATGATTGTGCTATTGCGGTAAGTGGGGGCAAAGATTCTCATTTTCAAGTACATATTATGAAAGAAAAATTAGGAATGAATCCTATTTTATTTAGCGTAGAAGATAATTTTACTATGACTGAAGCTGGGAAGAAAAATTTAAAAAATATTTCTGAAGAATTTGGCTGTCATCTTATAAGCTTAAAACCTGATATAAAAACTCAAAAAAAAGTTATGTTGAAAACCTTTGAAAAGTATGGAAAACCTACCTGGTTTATAGATAGATTAATCTATTCTTACCCTTTTTGCTATGGCTTTGAAATTTAATACACTTTTGCTTGTCTATGGGGAAAATATTTCATATGAATATGGCGGGAATGACAACATTGAAACTCCTGATGCAAGTGGTATTTTTTTAAATGGGGTAGCAAGTGATTTGGATATTAATGAATTTATAGATGATGAAATAAAGGAAGAGAATTTGCAATTGTTTTTTGATCCTAGCAAAGATAATATTGGCAAGTTATATCCTATATATTTAAGTTATTTTGTTAGGCGGAATTCTTATTCTAATTATGTTTTTGCCAAAAATAGAGGCTTTAGTGATTTAAATGGAGAATGGGACAGGAGGCATTGTGCTGAAAATTTTGATCAAGTAGATAGTATTGCTTATATTTTACATGCTTGGATGAAATATCCAAAATTTGGTCATGCTATGGCTAGTGATTATGCTGCTAGATTTGTAAGATATGGACTTTTAAGTAGAGATGAAGCCGTAAAAATAGTAAAACAAAAAGATCACAATTTGGATAATAAATGCATAGAAGATTTTTGTAGTTTTTTAGGTATTTCAAAATCTAAATTTTGGAGTATAGTAGAAAAGCATTATAATAAAGAGTTATTTTATAAGAATGAATTTGGAGAATATAAATTAAAAAATGAAATACAATAAAACCCTTGTTATAGCAGAAGCTGGAGTTAATCATAATGGTGATATAAATTTAGCTAAAAAGCTTATAGAAGTAGCTAGTGAAGCTGGGGCTGATTTTGTAAAATTTCAAACTTTTGTAGCTGAAAATTGTATAAGTAAAAATGCCAAAAAAGCAGAGTATCAACTCCAAGCTACTGATGAAAATCAAAGCCAGCTTGATATGGTTAAAAAACTAGAACTTTCCAAACAAGATCATGAAATTTTAATAGAACATTGTAAAAAATTTAATATTAAATTTCTTTCCACTGCTTTTGATTTAGAAAGTATTGATTTACTTATAAAATTTGATATAGAAATTTTTAAAATTCCAAGTGGAGAATTAACTAACCTTCCTTACTTGAAAAAAATTGCTAGTTTTAATAAAAATATCATCTTATCGACAGGAATGGCCACTTTAGGTGAGATTGAAAAAGCTTTAAATATTTTGGTGCAAAATGGCACTCAAAGAGATAAAATCATCATTTTACATTGTAACACTGAATACCCTACACCTTTTGAAGATGTAAATTTAAGGGCTATGCAAACTTTAAAAAAAGCCTTTTGCTTGCCCGTAGGATATTCTGATCACACTTTGGGTATAACTATACCTATAGCAGCTGTAGCTATGGGAGCTTGTGTGATAGAAAAACACTTTACTTTAGATAAAAGTATGCAAGGGCCTGATCATCAAGCATCCTTAGAACCTGAAGAATTAAAAGCTATGGTGAAAGCTATAAGAGAGTTAGAACAAGCTTTTGGAGATGGTGTTAAAATTCCAAGCAAAAGTGAAAGTAAAAACAAAGCCATTGCTAGAAAATCTCTTGTAGCTAAAAAAGTTATAAAAAAGGGCGAATGTTTTAGTGAAGAAAATCTTACCACAAAGCGACCAGGGGATGGAATTTGTGCTATGAAATATGATAAATATTTAGGTAAAATTGCTAGTAGAGATTATATTGAAGATGAGTTAATTGATGAGTAGAAAAATTTGTGTTATTAGTGGTACTAGGGCTGAGTGGTATTTGTTAAGAAATTTATGCAAATACATTGAACAAGATAATGAATTAACTTTGCAGCTTATTGTTACAGCAGCTCATTTAAGCCAAGATTTTGGTTTTACTTATCAAGAGATTGAAAAAGAATTTAAAGTAAATAAAAAAATTCCCATTTTGCTTAATAACAATGATGGTGTAGGTATTTGTAAAAGTATGGGGCTTTTACAAATTTCACTTTGTGAAGCTTTTGAAGAATTAAAACCTGATATTGTGGTGATATTAGGCGATAGATATGAAATGCTCTCTTGTGCTAGCGCTTGTTTGGTAATGCAAATTCCCTTAGCGCATCTTTGTGGAGGTGAGCTTACTTTGGGAGCTATTGATGATAGCATTAGGCATGCTATTAGTAAAATGGCGCATTTGCATTTTGCTAGTACTCAAACTTATGCAAATAGAATTTTGCAACTTGGAGAAAGTAAAGATAGAGTTTTTAATGTAGGTTCTCTAGGGGGAGAAAATATCAATAATATGAATTTTTTAAACAAGGAAGATTTGCAAAAAGAATTGAATTTGATATTTGATGAAAATATATATTTAATAACTTATCATCCTCAAACGATACAAAAATCAAGCGTTAAAAAAGAAATAAAATTATTGCTTGAACTTTTAGATAGTTTGGAAAATTCTACTTTAATTTTTACGAAAGCAAATGCTGATGAGAATGGCTTATATATTAATGAGCTTTTAAATGAGTATTGTATAAAACAATCTCATAAAGCAAAGTTATTTGATAATTTGGGCTCTAAAAGATACTTAAGTTTAATGAAAATAGCAAATATGCTTATAGGAAATAGCTCAAGTGGAATTTGCGAAAGTCCTTTTTTAAGAATTCCTTGTATCAATATAGGTAACAGGCAAGAAGGAAGAATTTTTGCTGATAATATTATAAATTGTGATATTTATCATTTAAAACAAGCGTTTTTGTATGTTAATACCAAAGAATATCAAGATAAGCTAAAAAATTTCATTAATCCTTTTGAGTGTGAAGGTAAAAATACAAGTCTAATGATAAAGGATATTTTAAAAAATATTTCTTTGGAAAAAATTTTATATAAAAAATTTGTGGATATACAATGAGTATTGAAAAATTAAAACTTGCTAAAAATGCAAGCATACAAGAAGCTTTAAAAATTATAGGTAGCGAGCGTGTTAGAATAGCTTTGGTGGTAGAAAATGATAAATTTTTAGGTGTAATTAGTGATTCTAACATTAGAAGAGCTTTATTAAATGGCAAAAAGCTTGAAGATAGTATAGAAACAATTTATACTAAGAATTCGTTAACCATTAAAGAAAATACAAGTAAAGAAGAGCTTTTAAAATTAGCTAGTCAAACTGATATTTATGATTTTCCTGTCTTAAATAGTGAAAATGAAGTCATAGCTATAAAATCTATTGCTTCAATTCTTAAAGAAAAAAGTTTTGAAAATGAAGTAGTTCTAATGGTTGGAGGTCTTGGAAGTAGATTGGGTGAACTTACCAAAAATACTCCAAAACCTATGTTAAAAATAGGTAAAAAACCAATACTCGAAAATATTGTTTTAAATTTCAAAGAACAAGGTTTTAAAAAGTTTATATTTTGTGTAAATTATAAAAAAGAAGTTATTTGTGATTATTTTCAAGAAGGCAAAAGTTGGGGTGTTGAAATTTCTTATATTAAAGAAAAACAAAAGCTTGGCACTGCCGGGGCTTTGTCTTTGGTAAAAGATATGAAAAAATCATTTATTGTTATGAATGGAGATATTTTAACTAAACTTGATTTTGATCAACTTATTCAAGAGCATAAAAAAAGCAAAGCAGTGATGAGTGTGGTACTTAGAGAATTTGAGCATCAAATTCCTTACGGTGTTGTGAAAATTTCTAACAACGATATAAAAGATATAGAAGAAAAACCTATACAGAAATTTTTAGTTAGTGCTGGAATTTATGTATTAGAACCAGAAGTTTTAAAGTATATCAAAAAAGATGTGTATTTAGATATGCCTAATTTGATTAAGCGATTGTTAGATAAAAAATTAAAAATAAATTCTTATATATTACAAGATTATTGGATTGATATAGGAAGACTTGAAGAATATGAAAAGGCGATTGTGGATTTTCAATGAAAGCTTTGATTATAGGATTTGGTAGTATAGGAAAAAAACACTACTTAGCTTTAAAGCACTTAGGTTATGAAGTTAGCGTAGTTTCAAGAAGTTATAAAAAGAATGATTTGCAATGCTTTAAGAGCTTGCAAGAAGTAAAGTTAGAAGAAATTGATTTATTTGTTATAGCAACTATAACGATAAATCACTATGAAACTTTAGAATCAATCGATAAAAAAGTAAAAGGCAAAACTATTTTAGTTGAAAAGCCTTTATTTGAAAAATATAGAGAGTTTAACTCTATCAATGGTAATTATATTTATGTAGCTTACTTGCTACGCTTTCATCCTTTAGTGGAAAAAATAAAAACTATTATACAAAAAGATCAATATATTTATTTTGTTGAATTTAATTGCTCATCATATTTACCAAACTGGAGAATTTGTAATTATACTCAAAATTATAGTGCAAAAAAAGAATTAGGTGGAGGAGTTTTATTGGATTTATCCCATGAGCTTGATTTAGCGTATTATTTTTTTGAAAAATTAAAATTATTATATGCTCAAAATTTAAAAATTTCTGAACTTGAAATTAATAGTGATGATTTTGCATTTTTATCTTTAAAATCTAAAAAAGAATTAATTCATATCAAACTTGATTATTTTTCTAAATTTACAAAAAGAGAGATTGTTTTGCATTCTCGTGATAAAACTTATAAGGCAGATTTAGTCAATAACAAATTATACATTTTTGGAACAACTACCTCGTTGCAGGTGGAAGAATGCCAAAGTGATACGATAAAAAATTTAATAAGTCTTCATGAAAAAATTATAGAAAAGGATTGTAGCGTGTGCAATCTTTATGAAGCTTTTGATGTTTTAAAATTATGTGATGAAGTCAAAAGGAGATCTAGTGAATAATATTTTATGCACAATATGTGCAAGAGGTGATAGTAAAGGGGTTAAAAATAAAAACATTAGAAAAATTAATGATTTGGAATTAATTGCTTATAGCATAATCCAAGCTAAAAATTCTCAACTTTTTAAACATATTGTAATTAGTACAGATAGTGATGAAATAGCACAAGTTGCTTTAAAATATGGCGGAGAAGTTTTTTTCAAAAGAGATGAAAATTTGGCAAAAGATGATAGTGCTAAATTGCCTGTTATAAAAGATGCTTTGTTAAAAAGCGAAGAATATTTTAATACCAAATTTAACACCATAATAGATCTTGATGCTTCTGCACCTTTGCGAAATAGTAAAGATATTTGCAAAGCATATGAGCTTTTTAAACAAGAAAAAAAGTCAAATTTAATTACAGCTACTCCAGCAAGACGCAACCCGTATTTTAATCTAATAGAAGTAGATAATGATGAGGTAAAAAAGTCTAAAGAAGGAAATTTCACTACGCGTCAAAGTGCTCCAAAATGTTATGATATGAATGCTAGTATTTATATTTTTACTAGGGAAAAATTGTTAAAAAATGATACTTTATTTGGAAAAGATACGAGCTTGTATATAATGGATGAAAAGACAGCTTTTGATATAGATAGTGAGTTTGATTTTGAAATAGTAGAATTTTTAATCAAAAAGGCTAATTTAAAACAGGAAGATTTTTAATGATTAAAGATAAAGTAGTATTTATAATAGGAGCATGTGGCCGTATAGGAAGTGCTTTGAGCAAGGCGTGTTTAGAGCATAATGGAAAAATTATCATTGCAGATATTAACGAGGAAGGATTATTTCACTTAGCATCAAAATTAAATAATAAAGAACGCATTTTAAGCAAAAAAATTGATATAAACGATTATAAAGCAATTGAAGATTGTTTAAAAGAAGCTATTTTAAAATTTGGAAAAATTGATGCTTTTGTTAATTGTGCTTATCCTGTGAGTAAAGATTGGGGGAAAATTGCTTATTATGAAGCAAGTTATGAACAAATTTGTGAAAGTTTGAATTTGCATCTAGCTAGTTTTATTTTTATAGCTAATATAATGGTAAAATTTTTTAAAAAGCAAGGCTTTGGAAATATTATTAATTTAAGTTCGATTATGGGTGTTTATGCACCTAAATTTGAAAATTATAAAGGAACTTCCATGCAAAGTTCTTTAGAATATAGTGTGATTAAAGCTGGCATTAATCATCTTGGTGTTTGGCTTGCTAAGGAGCTTTTTAATACAAATATAAGAGTAAATAGCGTAGCCTTTGGTGGTATAAAAGACAATCAACCCCAAGTGTTTTTAGATGCTTATAGAAAGTGTTGTGCTTCTAAAGGTATGTTAGATGCTAATGATGTGTGCGGGACTTTGATATTTTTAATGTCAGATTATTCTAAATTTATAACAGGACAAACTATAATAGTAGATGATGGATGGGGACTTTGATGAGTATTTTAGAAAATAATATTAATGCAGTGTTTGATCATAATTTAAAAGAGCAATTAAAAAAAAGTAAATCAAACTTATCAAATAGTGCAAGGTGATGATAATTTAGATATAAATATTATAGACGGGGGGGGGGTATAGGCTTTATGATAAGCCGCTAGAAGAATTAAATAAAACATTAAATTTATACAATGATAAATATCTTTTATATCCTATATTATTCTTTTATGGTTTTGGAAATGGAATTTTATACAAAGCTCTTTTGCAAAATCCAAATCATAAGGTTATTTTAGTATTTGAATCTGATGTAAATATAATTTATACTATGTTTAAAGCGATAGATTTTTCTCAAGAATTAAAAGAAAATAGATTATTACTACTAGATCCAAATAATGAAAATATCAATGATTTGAAAAATTTGTTTTTAAGCAATTTGATATTTAAATTTTTAAGGACTTATTTTTTAGAGATACATTGTGATTATTATGATGACAAGTATCAAGAAGAAATTTTGAAATTAAATTCTTTAATACAAGATGCTATAAAAGAAAATATAATTTCTATTGGAGATGATCCATTAGATGCCTTGCGAGGTATAAAACATTTTACACAAAATATTCCTAAAATGATAGCCAATCCAAGCTATAAAGAATTATTAAATAAAAGAAAAAATTTAAGTGATACAGCTATAATAGTCTCAACAGGACCTAGCTTAACTAAACAACTTCCACTTTTAAAACAATACCAAAACAAAGCCAGTATATTTTGTGCTGATAGTGCTTATCCTATACTTGCAAAAGCAAATATTAAACCTGATTATGTTTTTTCACTTGAAAGAACTGATTTTACTAGTGAATTTTTTAACAATGATTTTGGTGAATTTGATAAAGATATATTATTTGTTATTAAATCAGTTACTCATCCAAATACTATTAAGTATTTAGAAAAAAATAAAAGAAAATATATGATAGTTTCAACTCCAGAATATTTTTTTAAATATTGTTCTTTAAATGATTTTGGGTATTTTAACATGGGATGGAGTGTTGCTCATATGGCCTGTTATTTATCGGTTCATTTAAAACATAGTAATATAATATTTATTGGGCAAGATTTAGCTTATAATGATATAGGAGAATCCCATCCAAAAGATTATCAAAATTCATCAACTTTCGAAACTGATACCTATGAACATATAGATGTGTTGGGGTATGGTGGAATAGGCCATGTTAAAACACATAAAACATGGATTTTTTTTAAGAAAGTACTTGAAAATGATATTCTTACTTTTAATAAGATGAATATGAAAATTTACAACTGCACTGAGGGTGGAGCAAGAATAAATGGAGCCATTGAAGAGCCTTTTAAGCAAGTATGTGAAAAATTATTAAAAAAGATTTGAACAAGCCTTTTACAAAACTTGAAAATTTAAATTTAAATAAACAAAATGAATTATTATTAAAAGCATATTATAGAATAAATAAAGATATACAAATTTGTGAAAAATTAAGTAAAAATTTTAATGATGAGTTGGAACTAGTATCAAACGATGTTGATTTAACAGGTTATCAAAATAATAAAGAGTTATTAGAAAACATTATGCATCAAATCAATACGATTAAAACAAAAGTAGAAGGTTTATTAATGCATAGTTTATGTGAAGTACTTAATCCTTTAATCAGACAATTTGAATTAAATTTAGCAAGAATTTATGTGTTAAATCCAAAAACACAAGAAGATAGCTACAATAAATCAATGCTTTGGATAAAAGAACACCTAGATTGGATAAAATTAATCATAGCTCATATAGACTCTCAAAAGGAAGTTTTACAAAGAAGTATAGTTACAACTAAAGATGAGCTTATAGAAAAAGGTTTTCTAAATTTAGTAGAAAAAATCGAACAAAGAGCTTTAAAAAATGTCAATTTTTGATATTTTATAATCTATTTTTTAAATTTATTAAATCGATTTCAAAAATTTCAAGTAATTTTTCATTAAATTTTTTATAATTACACGAGAGCTTTTTTATAAGCTCAAAACTTCTTTTTTTATCTTTGTAATTTCGCCATAAAATTTCTTTATTTTTGTTTTCATATCTACCATTTTCATTAAATTCATAGCGGTATGTACATTCTTTCGATACAAAAAAGCTCTCGCTTAGCATAAAATTTATATAGTTAAAAAGCACATCTTCTCCATAGCAAAGCCTCTCTTTAAAATCGACATGCTCAAAACTTTTTAAAATCAAATTTTTCCTATATACTTTCGCCCAAACACTCCAACAAAAATGCTTTTGTTTAAGTAAAAATTCCAAAAATTCATCTTTTTTAAAAAGTTCATCTTGTTTAAATCTATAAAATTTCTTAAATTTCACCCTATGTACATATGCATCAAACACTACCATATCTACATTTTTGATTTTTTCAAGTCCAACTTCACAAGCGTTAAGCTCTAAATAATCATCAGGATCTAAAAACATAATGTAGGGTGAGCTTGAATTTAATACACCTATATTTCTACTAGCAAAAGTTCCTAAATTCTCTTCATTATGTATGATTTTTATCCTATCATCTTTACTAGCATATTCTTTAGCTATATCTATACTTTTATCATTGCCAAGGTCGTCTACCACAATGATTTCTATATCTTTAAAAGTTTGTTTAATACAACTTTCTAATGCTCTAGCAATATACTTTTCCACATTATAGGTTGGTAGTATGATGGAAATTTGACTCATTTTAGCTCTTTATTTTTTGATATAATTATAGCTTTTATTTTTAAGGAAAATTATGAATATTTTTATCAACCTTCCTACTTGGCTTGGTGATGCGGTGATGGCTAGTGCAGCTATTTATGCTATGAAAGAAAAATACCCTCAAGCTAAATTTACTTTTTATGGTTCTTTTGTAAGCACAGAGCTTTTTAAACGCTTTGAAAATGCTCAAATTTTAGTAGAAAATAAAAAGCAAAGATATAGGCAAATTTTAAAAGCTAGAAAAAACCTTGGTAAATTTGATCTAGCTTTTTCGTTTCGCTCGGCATTTTCAAGCAAGATCATTTTAAATCTAATCAAAGCAAAAAAAAGATTTTATTTTGATAAAAATATTCTAAAAGAAGAACACCAAGTCTTAAAATACTTAAATTTCATAGAAAAAGCCTTAAATTTTAAAGCCACTTCAAATGCTTTAAAACTCCCTATAAAAGCAAAATCAACTCAAAAAATCTTAGGTATAAACCCGGGTGCGCATTTTGGAAGTGCGAAAAGATGGGAAGCGAGCTATTTTGCAAGGGTAGCAAAAGAATTTAGCTCAACTCATCAAATTTTAATCTTTGGAGTAGAAAGTGAGAGAGAAATTTGTGATGAAATTGAGTATTTTTTTCTAAAAGAAGGTATCAAATCAAAAAATCTTTGTGGCAAAACTAGTATTTATGCTTTATGTAAAAATATTTCTATGCTTGATTTGCTCATCACAAACGATAGTGGTCCTATGCATATAGGTGCAGTTTATGGGGTGAAAACGGTGGCTATTTTTGGCTCGACTAAATTTAGTCAAACCTCGCCTTGGCAAGAAAATGCTAAAATAGCACATTTAAATTTAGCTTGTATGCCTTGTATGCAAAAGGTCTGCCCTTTAAAACACCACAAATGCATGAAAGACTTAAAGCCTGAAGTGGTAATAAATTTAGCAAAAACATTTTTTTAGCATATTTTTCTTTGTGATTTGGGTTTAAACCTCTTGCAAAAGCTTGATAAATGTGTTAAACTTAACAATCATTTTTAATCAAGGAGCTTTTTATGACTAAAGCAGATTTTATTTCTCAAGTTGCTCAAACTGCTGGGCTAACTAAAAAAGATGCAACTGCAGCTACTGATGCAGTAATCGCTACTATTACTGATGTATTAGCTAAAGGTGATAGCATTAGCTTTATTGGTTTTGGTACATTTTCTGTAGCTGAAAGAGCTGCTAGAGAAGCTAGAGTACCAAGTACTGGTGCTACTATCAAAGTACCTGCTACTAAAGTTGCTAAATTTAAAGTAGGTAAAAACCTTAAAGACGCAGTTGCTGCTGCTAAAACTGCTAAAAAAGCTAAAAAATAATTCTTTGCGCAAAAGTTAAAAAACTTTTGCGTTTTTCTTCATAGTTAAGTATTAATTTTCTTTTGATATTGTTTTTAAAAATATTAAAGGAAGACAATGTCAGTTTATAATAATATCTTAGATTGTATAGGTAATACCCCGATTATTTCTTTAAAAGAATTTGCTCCAAATCTTTATGCTAAATGCGAGTATTTTAATCCAAGTCATTCTATAAAAGATAGAGCGGCTGTGGAGATGATAAAACAAGCTTTAAATGAAGGTAAAATCAATCAAGAAACAACCATTATAGAAGCTACAAGTGGAAATACCGGCATAGCTTTAGCAATGATTTGTGCAAGCTTAAAGCTTAAACTTATCATAGCTATGCCTGAGTCTATGAGTATTGAGCGTAGAAAAATGATGAGTTTTTTTGGTGCAAAGCTAGAGCTTACTCAAGCAAGTAAAGGCATGCAAGGAGCGCTTGATAGAGCTAATGAGCTTTTGAGTGAAATTCCAAATTCGTTTATGGTAAGTCAATTTGAAAATATCAACAATAAAAACGCACATAGAAAAAATACTGCTTTAGAAATTTTAAAAGCTTTGCCTGATCTTGGTATTTTTTTAGCAGGTTTTGGTACAGGCGGGACTATTAGCGGGGTAGGAGAAATTTTAAAAGAACACAATCCTAATGTCAAAATCATAGCCTTAGAACCCGCATCTTCGCCACTTTTGAGCCAAAATACCGCTGCAAGCCATAAAATTCAAGGTATAGGTGCAAATTTTATCCCTAAAATTTTAAATCAAAAAATTATAGATGAGATAGTTTGTGTAAGTAATGAAGATGCTATAAATACAGCCTTAGAGCTTGGTAAAAACGGCATAATGGCAGGAATTTCAAGTGGCGCAAATGTATATATGGCTAGAAAAATTGCTTTAGAAAACCCTGATAAAAAAGTCTTGACTATGTTAAATGATACAGCCGAGCGATATTTGTCAACTGATTTATTTGCAAATTTATAATTAGGAGCGTGTATGAGTCAAAATAATGAGCATTTTGATTTAGATCTTGAAAGGGCGATTTTAAGTTCTTGTATATATAGTGAAGATTCTTTTTTTAGTGTTTCTTCGGATATTGAGATTAATGATTTTTCGCTCAAAGCTCATCAAGATATTTATAAAGCTATTTTAGCTTGTGTGAATGCAGGCGAGCCTATAAGTGCAAGTTTTATAAGAAAACATAAAAAAGTAGATGAGCAAATTTTAGCTGAAGTTTTAGCTACTACTTCCATAGCAGATGTGAGTAAATACGCTTATGAATTAAGAGAAAAATCCATTAGACGCCAACTTTTAAATTTTGCTTATACTATACCTACAAGGGTAAATGAAGATAAAAGCATTTCTCAAATCTCAGATGAAATAGGCAAAGAAATTTTTAATCTTACAAACCGTGTAAATAGTAATAGTATTAAGGATATGACTATGGTGATGTCTGAGCTTATGGATGAGTTTAAAAAGCAAAAAGAAGCTGAAAATAAAGATATTTTGGGACTTGATACAGGTTTTAGTGAGCTTAATAAAATGACAAAAGGCTTTAAACCTGGCGATCTTGTAATCATCGCAGCACGCCCTGGCATGGGAAAAACTACAATTTGTTTAAATTTTATAGAAAAAACACTAAGGCAAAATAAAGGTGTTGTAATGTTTTCACTAGAAATGCCTGCTACGCAAATCATGCAAAGATTAATCAGTGCAAAAACTTCCATTCCTTTGCAAAAAATTCTAATCGCAGATTTAAACGATGATGAGTGGAGTAGGGTAGGTGATGCTTGTAATGAATATGCGCAAAAAAATCTTTATATTTACGATAGTGGTTATGCTAGCATAGCAGACATTCGTTCAATTTTACGCAAAATCAAGGCTCAAGATGAGAGTATTGAGCTTTGTGTAGTTGATTACATCGGTCTTATGATGAGTAACTCAGCTTTTAATGATAGGCATTTACAAGTGAGTGAAATTTCAAGAGGTTTAAAGCTTTTAGCAAGAGAATTAAATATGCCAGTAGTGGCACTCTCACAGCTTAATCGTTCATTAGAAAGTAGAGCAAATAAACGACCTATGCTTAGTGATTTAAGAGAAAGTGGCGCTATAGAACAAGATGCAGATACGATTTTATTTGTATATAGAGATGAGGTTTATAGAGAGCAAGAAGAAAAAGAAAGAGAAAATAAAGCTAAAAATGAAGGCAAAACTTATGAGAGAAAATTTATGCCAAATCCTGTGCAAGAAAAAGCTGAGCTTATTATAGGTAAAAATAGAAATGGTCCTGTAGGGCATGTGGATTTGCTTTTCTTAAAAGAAAAATCGTGCTTTATTGAAGCTCCAAAAGAAGATTTTATAGTTACCAATTTTGAAGGTTAATTTAAAGAATAGCGATAATCGTTTTGTATAAAAAGCTCTAAATCTTTAAAATCAATTTTTCCCATCAGCTCTTTTACGAGCTGTTTGTATATTATTTTTTCATCTTTAACTATAAAAGCTGATCTTGCCAATAATCCTGCAAATATACTATCATGTATTAATACTCCATAATTAGTGCCAAAATCTTTAAAGGCAAAGTCACTTGCAACTATGATATTATCAATTCCTTCAGTCGCACAAAAACGATCCATAGCAAAAGGTAAGTCCATGCTAATAACAATCACTTCAATGTTTTTTATAGATGCCAATCTTTTGTTAGTTTCTTTAGCTTGTTTGGAACATACTTGAGTGTCTAAGCTAGGAAAAGTTAGTAAAATTTGAGTTTTTCCAGGTGGTGCTATTTCTACTGAGGCAAGATTTTTAGTTTTTAAAGTCACTTTTGGAGCATTATCGCCAATTTGTAGTTGATTTCCTGTGAGTTTTATGTTTTGTTTTTTATATATAATGCTTGACACAATTTTCCTTTTTATAATAAAATCATCTTAGCTAAGAGTAAAAAGCTGAAAAAACCCAAACCATCAGTAATTGCAGTAATCACAACACTTGAACCTACCGCAGGATCAATTTTAAATTTTTTCAAAGTTAATGGCACAAAAGAGCCTACAAAACCGGCTAAGGCTAGATTGATTAGCATTGACAAAGCTATAACAAGTCCTAAAAGGGCTGTTTTAAACCATATAAAAGCTATAATACTCATAACGCTAGCAAATATAAGCCCATTTAATAAAGAAATTCCACTCTCTCTTAATATAACTTTTTTAGCATCTTTGAATTCTACTTCATTGAGTGAGAGTTTTCTAACTGTTACCGCTAAGGCTTGTGAGCCTGTGTTACCTCCCATGGAAGCTACAATAGGCATAAGTACTGCTAGAGCTACAAGTTGTTCTATTTCACCTGAAAAAAGACTGATGATATTAGCTGAAATTAATGAAGTTGTAAGATTAATCATGAGCCAAAAAGCTCTTGCTTTAGCTGCTTTAAAAGCACTTTCTTCTTCAACATCTGCATCAACTCCGGCTAAATTATAAATTTGCTCTGTTGCATTTTCTTGGATTAAATCATGAATATCATCATAAGTAATTCTACCCAAAAGCACTCCATCGTCATTTATAACAGCCAAAACACTTAAATCATAATCTTCTACTATATCAATAGCCTTTTGTATATCTTCATGATCTTTAATGCTATAACATTTATATTTTTCATTGTTGTTTTTAATAATATCTGCAAAACTTAGTTTAAAATCCCAAAGCAAGAGATCGCTTAGGTTGATAGCATTGCAAAGTTTTCCTTGTTTATCTATGATATAAACTTGAAAAATTTGATCTACTTGTCCTGAATGCTTTAAAATTCTATATCTTTTAATGGCCTTTTCTATACTTTCATTAATAGAGGCTGTGAAAATTTCTGTTTGCATATAAGCACCAGCAGTATTTTCATCATAATTTTTAAGGCGTAAAATTTCTTCTTTATCTTCTGAACTTAAGCGGTTTAAAATAGCTAAAGTTTTTTGTGGATTTAGCTCTTCAAAACGCTTAATTAAGTCTGTTGCATCATCACTTTCAAGCTCTTCTACTGCTTTTGCAATCTTTATAATGCTTAAGTTTTCTAAAATATCTTCTAAGATATGTTCAGGCGTTATAGTAGCTACATTTGCAAGTGTGTAAGTATCAAAAGATTTAAGAGTTTTTAAATAAAGCTCTTCATCATGCCTTTTGATAGTTTTTAAGGCTTCATTGATTTCATAGGTA
This sequence comes from Campylobacter sp. CNRCH_2016_0050h, assembly GCF_025772605.1. Taxonomy (NCBI): domain Bacteria; kingdom Pseudomonadati; phylum Campylobacterota; class Epsilonproteobacteria; order Campylobacterales; family Campylobacteraceae; genus Campylobacter; species Campylobacter sp. CNRCH_2016_0050h. The sequence continues at coordinate 91,434 of NZ_JAKMSK010000003.1, forward strand.
CTTTGATCTTTGAAAGTATTTTTTAAAAGTTCTTGTGCTTCTAAAAAATCATTCATCATCTCAAAGCTCCATAGAATTTTCTATATTTTGTTCTTTTGGTGGATTTTTATAATTTTCATCAATGCTTTCCAAGCGGTTTTCATACTCTTTTGCCATTTTTAAAAATTCTTCTTTGTTTTTTCCACTTAAGCTTGATTTTGGAATTTTAACTATAGTTTCAGGATTAATTGCTTTATTATTTAGATAAAGTCCAAAATGCAAATGTGGCCCAGTACTCATACCAGTAGAGCCTACATAAGCAATCACTTGTCCTTGCTTAACTTTTTGTCCGCGTTTGATTTTTGCAAAGCGACTAAGATGAGCATATAAAGTCATATAGCCTGACATGTGTTTTACTTGTACAACCTTACCATAACCACCTTTTGTCCCAACAAAGCTAATCGTTCCATCTCCTGCACTTTTAACTGGAGTACCCGTTGGAGCTGCATAGTCAATACCTAGGTGTGCTCTATAGCGTTTTAATATAGGATGGTATCTTGCTCTAGTAAAACGATCTGAAATCCTTGTATATTTGACAGGTTTAGTTAAAAAGAAATTTTCAAGCTCTTTTCCTTGAGCATTATAATAAGAATCTTTATATAAAAATACAGAATATTCTTTACCTCTAATATTAGCTAAAGCTGCTTGGATATTAATATCGCCAAAAAGTCTTCCTAGTCTTCTTTTTTGCTCATAAATTAATACTACACTATCGCCTTTTCTAACATTTTTAAAATTAACACTATTTTTAAAAGCTCTTACCATAGCTCTTGCTAAGGTTACGCTACCACTTTCATCATAAACATCTTGATAAGCTGAATTGTTAATAGCTACGCGAATAGTTCTTTTTTCTTTGGTATAAGAAATTGGAGTAAAACTTAATACGAATTTATTTTCAGTGTTTTTGTAAATATGAATTTGTAAATCATCACTGATTGGGATTAAAACCTGTTCTAATTCTCCTTGATCATCTTTTAACATTTGGTATTTAATACCACTTGCAATTTCTGCACTTAGTTCTTTATCTTCAGCATCAAGATTATAGTATAAATTTAAAGGTATGGAGTGATCTTGTAAAAAATCAAGTAAAGTTTTGCCATTCTCCCAAGAAAGTTCTTCAACACTTGAAATAGCAAAAAGTTTTATCGATATAAGTAAAGATATGAAAATTTTTTTCATGGTATTTTAAAGCCTTCTAAAATTTAAACATAAATTTGTATTTTACTTAATTTTTCTTACAATTTTGTAAGGAAAATACAATATAATTTAATTTTTACACTTTTTTAAGGAGTATCAGTTGTCAAGAATTATTTTAATGCTTTGTTGTTTTTTAGTATTTTTGCAAGCTAAAAATTTTGATTTAATACAAACAAAACTTGAAAAAGTAGATGATATTTATGGTTATATAAAAGATGATCCTAGAATTTTATTGCACTCAAGTGGTATAGTTGTGCATGAAATTGATACACAAAAATCAATTATTGCAAGAGCTAGTGTGATAGGGCGTGAAAATGGCTTAGTTAAATTACAATTTAAAGTTTTTGATATGCTAGCTCAAGATGCTATGCCTTTACCAAATGTATTGCCACAAGTAGGCGATAAAATAGTTTTAAATTATTTATATGATAGAGCCTTGATTATAGCTCCTGATAAAAATGTGTATGATTTTATAGCTCAAAAATTAAATGGACTTTATTTTTTACACCCTGATTTATTTGGTGCTCATATGATACAAGAATACCGCCAAACTCCAAGAAGATCAGATTTTAGATCTTTTTGTTCAAAAAATGCTGTTGGGCTTTTAGTGGTAGCTTTAGAAAATAAAGCTGAGATAGTTGATTGTCAAGATTTTGGCAAGATAGAAGAATTTAACATACCTCAAGCTCAAAGTTTGCAAATTCCATTTTATTCAAGAATTACAGGTTATAAAAGCGATATTTTTAGCTTAAATGATGAAGCAATTGGAAATTATTATGTATATTATGAAAAATTAATTAGCTTAACTAGAGAAAAATAATGCAAGAAATCCATCAAAAATTTTTTCAAGATCTTTTAGGGGTTGAAAATGCTCATTTTGATCCTATCCACAAAAGAGCGTATAGTTATGATGCTACTAAAAAGCATTATTTACCTGATGGAGTGCTTTTTCCAAGAGATGAAAATGATATTAGTCAAATTTTAAAATATTGTAATGAAAATAAAATCATCGTTATTCCTAGGGGCTCAGGTAGTGGATTTACCGGTGGAAGCTTAGCTATTAATGGTGGAGTAGTGTTAAGCTTTGAAAAACATATGAATAAAATTTTAGAAATTGATCTTGAAAATTTAGTTGCAGTAGTGCAGCCTGGTGTGATAAATATGGCTTTACAAGAAAAAGCAAAAGAATATGGTTTATTTTATCCACCTGATCCTGCTAGTATGGAGTATTCTTCTTTAGGGGGGAATGTAAGCGAAAATGCAGGGGGTATGAGAGCTGCTAAGTATGGTATAACTAAAGATTATGTAATGGCTTTAAGAGCTGTTTTACCTAATGGAGAAATCATTAGAGCAGGTAAAAAAACTATAAAAGATGTAGCTGGTTATAATCTAGCTGGAATTTTAATAGCAAGTGAGGGATCTTTGGCTGTGCTTAGTGAGATTACTTTAAAACTAGTAGCTTTGCCAAAGTTTAAAAAGACAGCTATGGGGATTTTTAACAGCATTGATGAAGCAATGAATGCAGTTTATAAAACTTTAGCTAAAGGTGTGACTCCTGTATCTATGGAATTTTTAGATCAATTAAGCATACAAGCATTAGAACAAAAATTCCAAAAAGGCTTACCTATGGATGCGGGTGCGATTTTAATCGCTGATGTAGATGGCAATGTAGAAGAGGCTATTGAAGCAGATTTAAAAATTTTGCAAGAGAGTTTTTATGAATCTGGCGTAAGAGAGTTTAAAATAGCAAAAGATGAGCAAGAAGCAGCCAATATTTGGTTTGCTAGAAGAAACTGCTCTCAAAGTATAGCAATGTATGGAAATTTAAAGCTTAATGAAGATATTACAGTGCCGCGTTCAAAACTACCTGATCTTTTAAAAGGCATAGCTGAAATTTCTAAAAAATATGGTTTTAAAATCCCTTGTTTTGGTCATACTGGCGATGGTAATGTGCATACTAATGTAATGGTAAGTGATAAAAATAATCCTGAGTTGGTTAAAAAAGGTTACGAAGCTGTAGAAGAGGTGTTTAAGCTTACAGTTTCTTTAGGTGGAACTTTAAGTGGAGAACATGGTATAGGCATTTCAAAAGCTCCTTTTATGAAGCTTGCTTTTAGCGAAGCTGAAATGGACTTGATGAGAAATATCAAAAAGGCATTTGATCCAAATAATATACTTAATCCTTTTAAAATGGGACTTTGATGAATTTTAAAAACTTCATAAAAATTCTTTTAAGCATAAGAGATAAAGAAATTTTAAATTATGCTGCAGCTTTGAGTTTTTATACTATTTTATCTTTAATACCGCTTTTATTTTTATGTTTTTGGGTTTTTACTCAAATTCCAAGTTTTGAAATATATCAAGAAAGAATTAAAAATTTAATTTTTACTTTTTTAATCCCAACTCAACAAGAATTAATAACACAATATATTAACACTTTTTTAAAAAATAGTGTCAATCTTGGTTTAATTGGTCTTTTAGCTATGGCTTTGACTTCTTTAGCATTTTTTTCAGGTTATGATTATGTTATTAATAAGCTTTTAGAAGAAGACTCTAAAAGTCTTTGGCATAGTATAAGTTCTTATTGGACTTTGGCAACATTAACTCCACTTGGACTTGGAGTGAGTTTTTACATTTCAGGTTTTATACAAAAAACCTTAGATGATTTTAATATTGCTTTGAATTTTTTTGAGATTTTACCTTATGTGATTATATGGGCTTTGTTTTTTACATCTTATTCAAGTTCAGTGAGTAAAAAAGGTGATTTAAAAACTTTGCTTATTAGTTCTTTTGGTGCTTCTGTGATTTGGTATATTTCTAAGATGATTTTTGTATATTATGCCGTATATAATAAAACTTATTTAAATGTATATGGTTCTTTTTCTGTGATATTGTTTTTCTTTTTGTGGATTTATATTTCTTGGATTATTTATCTTTTGGGTTTAAGGGTTTATTTGATTTTAAATCAAGAAAATAAAGGGAATAAAACCAAGAGAAATTACAAAAAGAGCTAAATAACGATGAAAAATAGCCATGAAGGATAAAAATATATAAATAAGATAAATTTCTAATGGTATATGTAACAATATACTATTTAATTTAAAATCAAATAATGCTAATAATATTTCATCTAATACATCTCCATAAGATAATAAATGCAGTAATAAACTTATAGGGTAAAATAAAGCAAATAATATGCTTAAAGGTATACCTAAAAATTGTTGAAAACTAATAAGTGGAAAAAAATATAATACAGGAATTATCATTGCTAAAAAAGTCCAAAAATTTATAAAAATAATATGAATATAATTTTTTGAAAAATTATCTTTAAAATGATGTAAATATAAATAAATATAAAATACTCCTAAACTTGAAAACAAAAAGCCAACGCTAAATAATAAATTTGGAAATAAGCTTATACATAAAATTACACTTAAGAATAAAAATTTAAAACTCAAAATTTTAATATTTTTGCTAAATAGATAAAAAGCAAAAATACTCATACATAAAGCTCTTATATAAGAAGGGCTAAAGTCTATTAAAAATATATACAAAATTAAAAGCAAGAAAGCAAAAATACTAATATCAAGTTTTAAACTTCTATAAGGAAAATATCGTTTGTGAAAAAAGGTATATAAAGGAGCAAAAATCAAAAAGCAAAAGCTAAATAACAAGCCCAAATGATATCCACTAATAGCAATTAAATGCGCGATATTGTAAAAATTTACATCATTTCTAAGCTCACTTGATACATTTTTTGCAAAAAATAAAGCCCCGTAAAATTCTTTGATTTTTTCATTTTGATGTTGATTTAAAAAATACTCCACTAAGATATTTTCTTTTTGAGTATTGGTTTTATGAAAATCATAACTTGGCACAAAAAAATTTTTACTAAGATAATCTTTAAAGTTAATATTTTTAGTAATAATCCTAAGATTTATAATATCATTTTTACTTAAATTTAGATCTTTAAAACTAGTAGTGTAAAAAACAAAATCAGAATTTTTAATTTTAAAAACTTGGTATTTTTTACCTTTTTTATTAGTTTTTTGATAGCTAGATATAATGATATTATTTTTAAGCAATAAATGTTTTGTGAGTTTAAAATTTTGGTATTTTTTATACTCATAAATGATATTTAGGCTAAAAATTGCTAAAAAACATAATAATAAAATTAAAAATTCTCTATAAGAATCTTTTATAGAGAATTTTAAATTCATTTTTTCTTAGAAAAGCGTGATAAGTATAGCCATATAATAAAAATTAAAGTGATTATAAAGGCAGGTGCTATATAAGGATGATTTGAAAAAATTTCAAAAGCCTCCTTTAAGGTGTTTCCAAAAATAAATCCAACATAACCAAGTATTATAGCCCAAATTAAACTAGCTAGGGTATTGATGATAAAAAATCTTACAAAGCTAAATTTGCAAAGACCTGCTGCTATAGGAATGATAGTTTTTACCCCGTAAATAAATTTTTGCACTACTAAAAGTAAATCTCCATATTTTTTGATTTTTATCATAGCAAGCGCGATTTTTCTTCTATGATTTTTAAAATAAGGCATTATGTCTTTTTTATAATATTTTCCTAGAATAAATAATAGGGTTGAACCTATGGTATTAGCCAAAAAGGCTAAAAATATACATAAATGCAAATCAAGTTTAGTTGAACTTGCACAAAGTACCCCGGCAGCAAGTATGGCCATCATTCCTCCACCAAAAGAATAAAAAAATAAAATCAAATAACCATAAGTGCTAAGATTATCAATCATTTCTTGCATGAAAAACCCTATCTTGCAAAATCAACAGCTCTAAGCTCTCTGATGACATTAACTTTTATTTCACCAGGGTATTGAACTTTTTCTTGAATTTCTTCAGCTATTTCTTTAGCTAAAAGTACAGATTCATCATCATTGACTAATTTTGCATTAACAATAACTCTAATTTCTCTACCAGCATTAATAGCATAAGCTTTTTTAACCCCTTCTTTACTTTTTGCTATATCTTCAAGTTCGCTAACTCGTTTCAAGAAGGCCTCAAGCACCTCACGCCTTGCTCCAGGGCGTGCAGCGCTTAGTGTATCTGCTGTACAAACTGCAGCTGATTCTATACTTGTAGCCTCTTCATGTCCATGGTGAGCATAAATTGCATTAATCACTATAGGATGTTCTTTGTATCTTTTGCAAAGTTCAGCTCCTAAATCTACATGAGAACCTTCAAATTCATGCGTTAAAGCCTTGCCTATATCGTGTAAAATTCCAGCTCTTCTTGCCAGTTTTTCATCGCCACCACACTCAGCTGCTATGATTCCAGCTAAATGCGCTACTTCCAAAGAGTGTGCTAGAGCATTTTGTCCATAACTTGCTCTATATCTTAATTTTCCTATTAATTTAACAATTTCAGGATGGATATTATTAAGTCCTAAATCCATTACTATAGTTTGACCTTCTTCTAAGATATTATCCTCAAATTCTTTGCAAACTTTTTCATGAATTTCTTCTATTTTTGCAGGTTGTATTCTACCGTCTTCAACTAAAAGTTCAATCACCTTTGTAGCAATGGCGCGTCTATAAAGATTAAAACAACTTACTATAATTGCTCCAGGCGTATCATCTATGATAATATCAACACCCAAAACCATTTCTAAGGTTTTAACATTCCTCCCTTCTTTACCTATAATGCGTCCTTTTAGCTCATCATTTTTGATATTTACTACATTGATCAACCTTTCAGCAGCGAATTCTCCTGCAAATCTTGAAGTAGCTTGTGCTAAGATAAAATTAGCCTTTCTTTTGGCTTCATTTCTAGCCTCTTCTTCGTATTTTCTAACAATATGAGCAATTTCAGCTCTTGAGGTTTCTTCTACTTTTTGCAAGACTATACTTTTTGCCTCTTCTTGTGTGAGACCAGCTGAATGTTCAAGAATTTTTAAAACATCATTTAACTTTGTTTCGTAGCTTTGTTTTAAATTTTCATTCTCTTCATGCAAAGCTTTTATAGTTTGCTGCTCTTTTGCTAATTTGTTTTTGTTTTCTTCATGAAGCTTTTCTTGATAATGAAGGTTTTGTTCTTTTTTGTTGAGTTCTTCTAGCTTAATAGAATGCTCTTTTTGTAGTTTTTGAATTTTTTCATCAAATTTTTTCTTTGCTGCAAATTCAGCCTCAGCAACTGAATTTTTAGCATCTTTAAGTGTTAACTCAGCTTCATATTCAATGGCTTTTGCTTTTGCTTTTGCTTGCTCTAAAAAGATATTGAAATTTGCATCATTAATCTTTTTGGTGACTATATATCCAATCCCTCCGCCTATGAAAACGGCTATTAATGCGACTAATATTTCTATCATTGTTTTTAACTTTCCTAAAATATTTTTTATAAGGGTTTATATAAAAATTTCCTTTTATATCATGGTCTTGACTAAAAATTTGATGAGATTTTGCATCCATCATTTGTGTGAAAATAACTAAAGGTTTTTTATAAGAAATATTTTCAAAAAACCTATCGTAAAATCCTTGGCCATGACCAACTCTTCCTAATTTTGCATCTACTCCTATAACAGGGATGATTGCAACATCTATACGAGTTTGCAAAAAAGAATCTTTTGGTTCATATACCCCAAAACTCTTTTTATCAAGAGCTAACCTTAATTTTACTACCTTTAAACTTTTATCTTGCATAAATGGAACAAAAATTCGGTATTTTTTTGTTAAAAAATGTCTAAATTTATAAAGATTAATTTCATATTTTAAAGGAATATATATAAGGATATTTTTGTAATTTTTACAAGATTTTAAAATTTTATTTACTTCTTGAAAAACTAAAAAATCTCTTTTGTATTGAAATTTTAGTTTCGATTTCATTTTAAATTTCTGTTTTATTCTAAAGTCATTTTTTATCAAAGCTTTCCTTGGTTTTTTAACTTTTTATGTTATACTTTTAAGCTTAAAAAATCATAAGGATATGACTTGAAATTTAAAATTTTTTTAGCAATTTTTGCTATGATTTTTTTTACTTCATGCTCAAGTGATAAAGAAAATTCTAGTAATGAAAATACTGATAATGCAAGTTTAAGTCAAAGTGAAAATACTGATTTTACTTTGAAATTTTTAGATGGTAGAAAAATGTATGTGAAATACCATGAACAAGAATTTAATTTTGATGATACAGCAAAAGCTAAGTTGTTTGTATTTTTTACAAGTTGGTGTGAGCCATGCAAAGCTGAAATTCCACATTTAAATAATTTAAATAAAAAATATCAAGATAGATTTGAAGTCATAGCGCTTTTTTTAGAAGAAGATAAAAAACAAGAATTATTGGAGTTTATACAAAAAGAAAAGATGAATTTTTCTTCGGTTTTAGGAGAGAATAGTTTTATTTTTTCTAAAGTTTTAAATATCAGCTCTATTCCAACAATGGTTTTATTTAATGCAAAGGGCGAAAAAGTTAAAGAGTATTTAGGTTTAATTCCTGAAGAAATGTTAGATATAGATATACAAAAAGCGATAATGTAATGTTTGGATTTTTAAAAAATGGTTTGAAAAAAACCTTAGAAAGTATTCATTTAGTTAAGGCTTCAAATAAAATCATTACTAAAGATTTGCTTGAAGAAATGCTTTTAGAAGCTGATGTGGCGTATGAGATAGTTGAAGAGATTATTTACTATCTTCCTCCAAGTGATGAGGTTAAAAAGGCTGATTTAGAGCGTGTTATGGGGACTTATTTTATTTATGATAAGCCAGAACTTGCTAATGCTAAGCCTTTTGTGGATTTGATTTTAGGTGTAAATGGGGTAGGTAAGACCACAAGCATTGCTAAAATGGCACATTTGCATAAAGAAAATGGTGAAAAAGTCATACTTGGAGCATGTGATACTTTTAGAGCAGGAGCTATAGAGCAACTTAAACTTTGGGCTCAAAAACTTGATATGGATATCATTGCTACTTCTCAAGGACATGATCCTTCAGCTGTTGCTTATGATGCTATATCAAAAGCTTTAACAAAAGGATATGATAGAGTTTTGCTTGATACTGCAGGGCGCTTACAAAATCAAAAAAATTTAGCAAATGAATTAGAAAAAATTGTTCGTATTAGCGCTAAAGCGATGCAAGGAGCTCCTCATAGAAAAATCCTTGTGCTTGATGGCACTCAAGGTGTAGCAGGAATTTTGCAGGCAAAAGCTTTTAATGATTTAGTAAAACTTGATGGAGTGATTATTACAAAACTTGATGGAACTGCCAAAGGTGGAGCTTTATTTAGTATAGCAAGAGAGCTTGAACTTCCTATTTTATATGTAGGAGTAGGGGAACAATTAGGACAAATTCATGAGTTTAACCCTAGTGAATATGTTAAAACTTTAGCTGAAGAGATTTTTGCTTAATTTATGGCTAAAAAACACATTTTATTTGAATGTCAAGCTTGTGGAAATCAACAAAGTAAATGGCTAGGCAAATGTCCTGAATGTGGTTCTTGGGATAGTTTTGTTGAGCTAAAGCAAGAGCAAATTAAGGTTTTAAAAGAGTTAAATTCACTCTCAAATACTCCAAGTTCTGCAGTATGTATAAATGATGTTATAGCAGAAAATTTCACACGCATTAGCACTGATGATAATGAGCTTGATTTAGTTTTAGGTGGTGGGCTTGTTGTGGGTTCTTTGGTGTTAATTGGGGGTTCACCTGGGGTTGGAAAATCCACACTTTTATTAAAAATTGCTTCGAATTTGGCTAAAAGTGGTAAAAAAGTGCTTTATGTAAGTGGCGAGGAGAGTAAATCTCAAATCAAACTGCGTGCGGATCGTTTAAATGCAAATTGTGAGAATTTATTTTTACTTACTGAACTTTGCTTAGAAGATATTTTAAGTGAGCTTTCTAAAAAAGATTATGAAATTTTAATTATTGATTCTATTCAAACTTTATATTCTAATAAAATTACTTCAGCAGCAGGTAGTATCACTCAAGTTAGAGAAATTACTTTTGAATTAATGCGCTATTCTAAGGCTAATAATATTAGCACTTTTATTATAGGTCATATTACTAAAGATGGAGCTATAGCTGGACCTAGAATTTTAGAGCATATGGTAGATGTAGTGCTTTATTTTGAAGGCGATGCCAATAAAGAAATAAGAATTTTAAGAGGCTTTAAAAATCGTTTTGGAAATATTTCCGAAGTTGGTATTTTTGAAATGACTTCCAAAGGCTTGATTAGTGCTAAAGATATAGCTAATAGATTTTTTACGCGTGGTAAAGCAGTAAGTGGTAGCGCTTTGAGTGTAGTGATGGAAGGAAGCAGAGCTTTAGTGCTAGAAATTCAAGCCTTAGTTTGTGAGAGTGCTTATCCAAAGCGTAGTGCAACAGGCTATGAAAAAAATCGTTTAGATATGCTCATAGCTTTACTAGAGAGAAAGCTTGAAATTCCCTTGGGACATTATGATGTTTTTATTAATGTAAGTGGTGGGGTAAAAATTAGTGAAACTGCAGCAGATTTAGCGGTGGTTGCAGCAATTATTTCAAGTTTTAAAAACCGCCCTTTGAGTAAAGATAGTGTTTTTGTGGGTGAGCTTAGTTTAAATGGTGAAATCAAAGAAGTATTTTCACTTGATGTGCGTTTAAAAGAAGCTAAAATGCAAAAATTTAAAAATGCCATAGTACCTGTAAAACCTATGGAGGAACTTGGCTTAAAATGTTTTGTAGCTAAAGAATTGCGTGAGGTTTTAGAATGGATGTAAAATTTGATGTAATCATTATAGGTTCAGGTCTTGGAGGCTTAAGTGCAGGCGCTTTTTTAGCTAAAAATGGAAAAAGGGTTTTAGTTTTAGAACAGCATTCTTTAATTGGTGGTTGTGCTACTTGTTTTAAAAGAAAAGGCGCTTTGATTGATGCGGGACTTCATGAGATGGACCTAGGTGAAGCAAAAACTGATATGAAGCATTTGGTTTTTGAAAAACTTGGTATAAAGGATAAAATTGAAATTTTACCTTTACCAAGTGCATGGAGTATTAAAAGTAAAAATTATAATCTAACTTTACCTCATGGTATAGAAAAAGTAAAAGAAGTTTTGAAAAAAGAATTTCCGCAAGAGTGTAAAGGTATAGATAAATATTTTAAAGCTATAAAAACGCAAGCTTATGCTATTCGAAGATTTCCTTGGGATTTAAAATTAAGTGAGTTGTTGTTGTTTCCTTTTGACACTGCTTGGATATTTATTAAAAATAGATTGTTTAATAAAAAAGTTTATGATGTTTTAAATGCTTATATTAAAAATGATAAGCTAAAAAAGATTTTAAATGCAAATATGAGTTATTATCATCATGATAGTAAAGAATTTATTTTCAGTTTTCATGGCATTGCTCAAAAGCATTATTATGATGGTGGGGTGTATATTAAAGGTGGCTCGCAAGCTTTAAGTGATGCTTTGGCTGAGGTTATCAAAGAAAATCAAGGGCAGGTTTTAGCTAAGGCTGAAGTTGTTAAAATACTCACAAAAGAACAAAAAGCTTATGGAGTAGAATACATTCAAAATAATCAAAAATATACCATCCATGCGCAAAATATCATCGCAAATTGCGATCCTTTAATCGTATATAAAGACTTGCTTAAAGAGTTAAGTTTAACCCAAGAAATCAAAGCAATAGAATCTAAAAAGCGTGCTTGTTCTTTAGTGAGCGCTTATTTTATTTATGATAAAGATATTTCTAAAATTTATGAAAATATGGATTATTGTAATTTTATATTTGAAGATGATTTTTTAAATAGTTCATATGAAAACACTAATATTTTAAAACTAGATATTAAACAAAGGCCTATGGCTTTTGTGAATTATTCTAAGGTTGATAGCGGCTTAGCTAGTGATAAATACATAGGTGTTGTAGCTTTTAGTTCAAATTATCAAGAGTGGGATTTAAATAAGCAAGATTATAAAGCTAAAAAAGAAGAAGTATTAAAAGCCATAGTGCAAAGGCTTGATGAGATTTTTCCAAATTTAAGTTCACACTTAATCCATCAAGAATTAGCCACGCCAAAAACTATACAAAGATATACTAAAGCTTACGAGGGTACAATTTATGGATTTTCTCAAGATCAAGAAGGGGTTAAATATAGATTGCATTATAAAAGTAAAAGTATAGAAAATTTATATTTTGCTAATGCTTTTATATTTCCTGGAGGTGGTTTTACAGGTGCGATTTTGGGTGGATATTTTTGCGCTAATAAAATGAATTTTCATTAAAATATAAGCAATTTTTTTTTATAATATTAGCTTTGAAATATTTATTCTGCTAAGGATTTTTAATGAAAGATTTATTTTTGTTTAGTTCTTTTATAGATTCTAGTCACACTTTTGCATACTTTTTTCATTTGGGTATAGTGGTTGTGATTTCTTTGATTTTAGCAAAACTTGCTACAAGATCTATGCAAATTGTCCCAAGAGGTAGTCAGAATTTGGCTGAAGCTTATATGGAAGGCATTTTAAGCATGGGTAGGGATACTATGGGTAGCGATGAAGCTGCTAGAAAATATTTACCTTTAGTTGCAACTATAGGTTTTATGGTATTTTTTAGCAATATTATAGGAATCATCCCTGGTTTTGAAGCTCCAACAGCAAGTTTAAATTTTAGTGCTTCTTTGGCTATTATAGTATTTGTGTATTATCATTTTGAAGGTATTAGAACTCAAGGATTTTTTAAGTATTTTGCACATTTCATGGGACCTGTGAAAATTCTAGCACCTTTGATGTTTCCTATAGAAGTGGTTTCTCATTTTTCAAGAGTTATTTCTTTATCTTTCCGTTTATTTGGTAATATCAAGGGAGATGATTTATTCTTAGCAGTTATTTTAGCTCTTGTGCCTTGGGTTGCGCCATTGCCTGCTTATATGCTTTTAACTTTTATGGCATTTTTACAATCTTTTATTTTTATGATTTTAACTTATGTTTATTTAGCAGGTGCAACTGTAGTTGATGAGCATCATTAATTTTTAAAAAGCAAAAAATATTTTTTGCTTTTTTCTTTTTTAATCTTCTTCTTTTATTCTTTTTTAAACTCTTTTTGAAATAAAAAACGCTAGAATAAACAAAAAATTCTAAGGAAAATTTTAATGTTTGAAGTTGTTATAGGACTTGAAGTTCATGCACAATTAAATACAAAAACAAAAATCTTTTGTTCATGTGCAACTTCTTTTGGAGAAAAATCAAATACTAATGTATGCCCAACATGTTTAGCTTTACCAGGTGCTTTACCTGTATTAAATCAAGAAGCAGCGAAAAAAGCCATAGCATTTGGAAAAGCAGTTAATGCAACTATAAATAAAAAAAGTATTTTTAATAGAAAAAATTATTTTTATCCTGATTTACCAAAAGCTTATCAAATTTCGCAATTTGATATTCCTATAGTGGAAAATGGTGAGTTATTTATCAATGTAAATGGAGAAAATAAACGCATAGGTATCACTAGGGCTCATTTAGAAGAAGATGCAGGAAAAAATATACATGAGAGTAATTTTTCAAAAGTAGATTTAAATAGAGCAGGCACGCCTTTGCTTGAAATTGTCAGTGAACCTGAACTTAGAAGTTCCGATGAAGCAGTGGCTTATTTGAAAAAATTACATTCTATTATAAGATTTTTAGATATTTCAGATGCAAATATGCAAGAAGGTAGTTTTAGATGTGATGCTAATGTTAGTATTCGTCCAAAGGGTGATGATAAGCTTTATACTAGAGTGGAGATTAAAAATTTAAATTCATTCCGTTTTATTCAAAAGGCGATTGAGTATGAAGTAAAACGCCAAAGTGAAGCTTGGGAAGATGGAAAATACGATCAAGAAGTTGTGCAAGAAACAAGATTATTTGATACGGTTAATTTAGTTACTAGAAGTATGAGAGGTAAGGAAGATTCTGCTGAATATAGATATTTCCCTGATCCTGATCTTTTACCTGTAATTTTAGATGATGAAATGCTAAATCAAGATATACCTGAACTTCCTGATGAGAAAAAAGCTAGATTTGTGAGTGAATTGGGTATTAAAGAAAGTGATAGTGAAGTGATTGTTTCTTCATTAGAGCTTTGTAGATATTTTGAGTATCTAATTAATCAAAAATTAAATCCAAAACTTTGTGTTACTTGGCTTACGACAGAGTTAATGGGGCTTCTAAAAGGCGAATTGACTATAGAAAACTCACCTATAAAACAAGAAAAATTAGCTGTTTTGATCAAACGTATAGAAGAAGGTGTTATTAGCGCTAAAGCAGGTAAGGATATTTTAGCTTATGTATTTGAAAATACAGAAGTTGAAATTGATGATGCTATTGAAAAACTTGGTTTAAAACAAGTAAGTGATGATGGTGCTATTGAAAAGATTATTGATGAAATTTTAGCAAACAATGAAGATAAAGTAGCTGAATATAAAAGTGGTAAAGATAAACTTTTTGGTTTCTTTGTCGGTCAGGCAATGAAAGCAGGTAAGGGTGCATTTAATCCTGCTAAGGTAAATGAAATTTTAAAAGCAAAACTTGGTTAAATTATGAAAATAGCAGTTGTTGGTGCAGGAAAATGGGGAAGTGCTTTATATGATGCATTGAGCGTTAAAAATGAATGCGTAATAACTTCTTTTCACGAAAAAGATCTTTCTTATTTTGTTAGCACCAAAGAAGCTCTAGAATATGAATATTTAGTTTTTGCTTTATATGCTCAAGGAATACATGAATGGCTTGCAAATAATTTTAAAGATTTAAATCAAAAAATTCTTGTAGCTTCTAAGGGTATTGATTGCAAAAGTTTAAAATTTATGGATGAGGTTTTTAGTGAGTTCATAAGTAGTGATAGACTTTGTTTTTTAAGTGGTCCTTCTTTTGCAAGTGAAGTTTTAGAAAAAAAACCTTGTGCTTTGGTTGTTAGTGGTAAAAATCAAGAGCTTTGTAATCAATTTGCAAGTTTTTTTCCAAATTATATTAAAACCTATACAAGTTCTGATGTTAAAGGCGCTGAAATTTGTGGTGCATATAAGAATGTTTTAGCAATTGCAAGTGGAGTTTGCGATGGTTTAAATTTAGGCAATAACGCAAGAGCTTCTTTAGTTTCAAGAGGTTTAGTGGAAATGCACCGCTTTGGACAATTTTTTAATGCTAAAGAAGAAACATTTTTAGGGCTTAGTGGGGCTGGAGATTTATTTTTAACAGCTTCAAGCAACTTATCAAGAAATTATAGAGTAGGTTTGAGTTTGGCTAGTGACAAAAATATAAAAGATATTTTAATGGAACTTGGCGAGGTAGCTGAAGGAGTGCAAACCGCTTATGCTATACATTCTTTATCGAAACAATTTCAAATTTATACCCCGATTGTTAACGAAGTAGTCTTAATGCTAGAGGGTAAGAATGCTTGGGAATCTTTAAAAGATTTGATGTCATCAAAGGAGGAAATATTATGATCATCAAAAATGCAAAAATTTATGGCGAGCAAAAGCTTGATCTTAAAATAGAAGATGGGAAAATTACTCAAATTGCTAATGATTTAAATGATGATGAGTATATTGTTGATATAGAAGGCAAAACTTTACTTCCTTCGTTTATTGATTTAAATGTTGGTTTGCTTGATAATGAATTTAGTATAGATAAATTATATGATCTTGAAAAAGCATGCTTAAAAGGTGGGGTAGGGACTATTGTTTTAAAAGATAGTTTAGAAGCTAATACTCAAGGTTATGCGCTTTATTTTGATAAATTAAAATCTTTAGATATTAATGTTTTACCTACTATTAATGTATTAGATAAAACAGAAAAATTAAAAAATATTGCTACCTTAATTGATATGGGCGCAAAAGGCTTAGAGCTTTCAAGTACTTTAGGAGCAAATTATTTAAGACAATGTATGCAATATGCCAATATGAAATCAACCCCTGTATTTTTAAAGTGTTTTGATGAGAGTTTTGACGATCATGGAGTAATGAACGATGGACAAATAAGTTTTGAATTAGGACTTATAGGAATTAGTAATATAGCTGAAACTAGTGAAGTGGCAAAAATGAAAGAACTAGTGAAATTTTATAAAAACAAAGCTTGTTTTAGCTCTTTAGCAATTGCAAGATCGTTTGAATTATTGCATGATCAATATAGTGAAATTTCAATCCATCATTTAATCAAAGATGAAAGTACTTGTGAAAATTTTAACACTCAAGCAAAAATTTTACCTCCATTAAGAACAAAAGATGAAGTAGCAAATCTTAAAAAGTTGCTTCAAGATAAGAAAATTACTTTCTTAAGTTCTTTGCATACTCCTAACACTAAAAAAGATTTGGCTTTTGATGGAGCAGATTTTGGAGTTAATGCCATAGCTATATATATGAGTTTATGTTTTACATATTTAGTAAAAGAAGGTATCTTAACTTGGAAAGAATTATGTGGTTTTACAAGCTATAATCAAGCGCAATTTTTAGGATTAAATAAAGGTAAAATAGAACTTGGTTTTGATGCTGATTTAGTTGTATTTGATGAAAAACTTTCTTTTAATGGAGAAGGTTTATATGCAAATGATATCTTGCAAGGTAAGGTAGAAAAAAGTTTTATAGCAGGAAAAGTTTTTAGCCTTTAAGCTAAAAACTTTTATTTATCTTGCATAGCTTGAGCTACTTGAGCTGAACTATTTCTAATTTTTTCCATACATTCTCTAGCTTCTTTGGCTAAATCCACGCTTTGATTTACGCCACTTAAGCCATCTTTAATGCTTTGTACAACTTCAGCTGTTACATTTCTGATAGAATTAATGGTAGTAGTGATTTCATTTACTGAATGTCCAGTTCTTTCAGCTAGATTTCTAACTTCATCAGCAACAACAGCAAAACCTCTACCATGCTCACCTGCACGTGCTGCCTCAATAGCCGCATTTAGAGCTAAAAGATTGGTTTGATCGGCTATATCGCTAATGGTTTGAATAATATTTTTAATTTCTTCTGATTGCTCATTTAATGATGATACGAGATTGCTACTATTGTTCATCATATCAGCAATGCCTTGAATATTTTGAACCGTATTTTCTATAACACTATCGCCCTCTTGAGTGAGATTGTCATTTTGTTCAGCTAATTCACTAATGAGCTTTAATTTTTCCTCATCTCTTACAACTTGTTCGGTAATATCTGTTGCAAATTTAATAACTTTGTAAATTTCTCCATCATCATTTTTGATAGGATTATAACTTGCTTCTAAATGGATTAGTTTGTTGTTTTTACCAAAGCGTATGAATTTTCCTGATTGAAATTTACCACTTCTTAGCTCTTCCCAAAAAATTGTATATTCTTTGGAATTTCTAAATTTTTCCTCGCAGAACATACTATGGTGTTTTCCTTTGATTTCACTTAGTGAATAACCCATGGTTTGAGTGAAGTTTTCATTAGCATTTAAAATCTCTCCATAAGGATTAAATTCAATAATAGCCATAGAACGATTAGCAGCATCTATGGTGTTTTTTAGATCAAGCATTTCATAGTTTCTTTGAGTAATGTCATTTGCAAATTTAATAACCTTATACACTTCATTATTTTGATCTAAAATAGGAAGATAATTGGCTTCAAGATAAATATCTTTCCCGCCTTTTGCAATACGTCTAAAAAGCCCATTTCTTGATATACCACTTTTTAAATCTCTCCAAAAATCAACATAGCGTTGCGACTTTACAACCTCTGGTAAACAAAACATACTATGGTGTTTACCTTTGATTTCATTTAAAGAGTAATTCATAGTTTTTAGAAAATTTTCATTAGCATTAATAATAGTTCCATCTGTTTGAAATTCTATCATGGCCATAGTTTTGCTAATAGCATTAAGTATATCTTGAAAAGCTTGATTAGATTGCTCTAATTGAGTAATTTGTTCATTAATTTTTTTCTTGTTGATAAACATAAAACCCCTTTATAAAATAATTCGGAATTATATAGTGCTTTTTAAAATAAATAATTTATTTATATTAGCTTTTTGTTAAATTATAAAATTTTTCTTGGAGAGAATTTCTTATTTCATCGTTAATTTTCTCATTGTCATTTAGATATTGTTTGTTAAGTTCTTCAAGCTCTTTTAAAAATCCAAAAAGTGTTTCTTCCCACAAAGCATTATTTCTTTTACTTAAATTCATTGTTTGGATATGATTAAGTTTTCTACTCATATTGCTTAAATTCTCTAAAAATTCATCTTTATAATTTTCATCTTGGAGTGTAAAGGTATTTTGCAAAAGATTATTTTTTATATTTCTTATCTCTTCGTTAATTAGATCACAAAATTCAGGATAAATATCATTTTTAATAGGTTCAAGTAAGGCTTGTTCATCTAGTTTTAGAGTATATTTTTTTATGGCAAAAAAAAGAATTAAAAAAGCTATTGCACTGACTAAAATGTAGAAAGTCATTTTGTTTTGATAATCCTTAAAAAATAAAAATGGTGCGGTTAGCGAGATTTGAACTCGCACACGCTGAGCGCACCACCCCCTCAAGATGGCGTGTCTACCAATTCCACCATAACCGCATAAGCCCCACAAGAGGGCTTTGAAAATTTTAAGCTGCTACTAATGCTTGGAATGGATTAGCATAAAGAGCGATAAGAGCAATAACAAGTGCATAAATAACTTGAGCTTCAATCATCGCTAAAGCAATAAACATAGTAGTCATTAATTTACCACCAAGACCAGGGTTTCTAGCAGTACCTGCTATAGTTGCTGCTGCAGTATTACCCATACCGATAGCTCCACCTAAAGCTGCAACACCAAGTCCTAAACCTGCTGCTAAGATAGAAAAAGAAGCTAACCATTGATTCATAGAACCTTCAGCTGCAAATGCAAAACCGCTTAAAGCTAGCATTAAAAATACGATTTTTTTCATAGTTTTTCCTTGTAAAAATTTAAATCCTTTCGGCTTGCGTATCCCTACTCGTGATTTATAAAAGCGAAATTATATACAAATATAACTTTAAAATTATTGAAATTTAAATTAATATTATATATTTTAAAATAAATTAAAGTTTTTTTTAGCTACATTAAAAATTTTTATAGTTTTATAAATTTAAGGTTATCTTTATGAATGAAAAATTTTCTAAAATAGGCTTTGTATTAGCGGTAGCAGGTTCAGCTGTTGGACTTGGAAATGCTTGGAAATTTCCAACTTTGGTAGGACAAAATGGAGGTTCAGCTTTTGTACTTTTATATTTGCTTTTGACTTTGGGGGTAGGGTTTGTAATATTTTTGGCTGAACTTAGCATAGGAAAACTTAGTGAAAAAGATCCTGTAAATGCCTATTATACTTTAGCTCCAAAACATAAAAGAGCTTGGTCTATAGTTGGTTTTTCTTTAATAGGTGCTATTTTGATTGTTTCTTTTTATAGCGTGATAATAGGATGGATTGTTAAGTATGCTTATTTTGGGTTTTTTCCTTTACCAAAAAGTATAGAAGAAAGTGGCGCTATTTTTGGAAATTTACTTTCTAATGATGTTTTATCTCAATTTATATGTTTTACTTTTGTGTTTATGGTAATTTTTTATGTAGTATCAAAAGGTGTTAAAAGTGGTATAGAAAAACTCAATGTTTGGATGATGCCAAGCTTATTTATACTGCTTATTTTAATGCTTGGATATTCTTTTAGTATGGATGGTTTTTCTAAAGCAAGTGAGTTTTTATTTTCTCCGGACTTTTCTAAGCTTAGTGTAGGAGCATTTTTAAGTGCATTAGGACTTGCTTGTTTTTCTTTATCTATTGGAGTTGGTTCGATTATAACTTATTCTGCAAGTTTATCTGATAAAACAAATTTTATTACAAGCACTATTAACATTATCATTATTAATATTATTATTGGTATTATGATGGGACTTATTGTATTTACTTTCATATTTGAATTTAATGGAGATCCAGCTCAACAAGGCCCAGGCTTGATTTTTGTATCTTTGATGAGTTTGTTTTCAAATATTGACCCAATTGGCTTTTTACCTTTAGGAAATATTTTAGCTGTGGCTTTTTTTATAGCTTTGTTTTTTGCAGGGATTACTTCAGCAGTTTCCATGGTAGAACCTTTAACCTTTTATTTAATCAATTCTTATAATTTTACAAGAAAAAAAGCTTTGATTTTTATAGCTTTCATTGTGTATTTTTTGGGAAGTTTGTGTATTTTATCAGGAATTGAGTGGAGTAAAGATTCTTTAGAATTTTTTGGAAAAAGTTTTTTTGATATATTAGATTTTATTGCTTCAAATTTAATGATGCCTTTAGGTGGATTATTTGGTGCAATCTTTGTAGGTTTTGTGCTTAAAAAAGAAGCTTTACAAACTTTATTTTATCCTTATATGAGGGGTAAATACTTTGAGTGTTGGTATTTTTTTGTAAGATATATCTCGCCTTTAGCTGTGATTTTAATCATGGCAAAACAATTATTTTTTTAAGGTTAAAAGATGAATGAAAAATTTTCTAAAATAGGCTTTGTATTAGCGGTAGCAGGTTCAGCTGTTGGACTTGGAAATGCTTGGAAATTTCCAACTTTAGTGGGTAACAATGGCGGTTCAGCTTTTGTGGTGGTATATTTACTTTTAACCTTGGGTGTGGCTTTTGTGATATTTTTGGCTGAACTTAGCATAGGAAAACTTAGTGAAAAAGATCCTGTAAATGCTTATTATACTTTAGCGCCAAAAAATAAAAAGGCATGGTCATTTGCGGGATTTTTTATGCTTGGTGCTATTATTTTAGTGTCTTTTTATAGTGTTGTTATAGGTTGGATAGCAAAATATGCTTATTTTGGGTTTTTTGAATTACCTAAAGATACAAAAGAAGCAGGCGCTATTTTTGGAAATTTACTTTCTAATGATGTTTTATCTCAATTTATATGTTTTACTTTTGTGTTTATGGTAATTTTTTATGTAGTATCAAAAGGTGTTAAAAGTGGTATAGAAAAACTCAATGTTTGGATGATGCCAAGCTTATTTATACTGCTTATTTTAATGCTTGGATATTCTTTTAGTATGGATGGTTTTTCTAAAGCAAGTGAGTTTTTATTTGTACCTGATTTTTCAAAATTAAGTGTTAATTCTATATTAGACGCACTAGGGCTTGCATTTTTTAGTATGTCTTTGGGTGTATGTGTGATTTTAACTTATGCAGCAAGCTTGCCTGATAAAACAAATTTTATAAGCAGTGCTTTAAATATTATCATTATTAATACTATCATTGGTTTGATGATGGGACTTATTGTATTTACTTTTATATTTGAATTCGGAGCCGATCCTACTCAACAAGGTCCAGGACTTATATTTATATCATTAACAACGCTTTTTGCAAAGTTAGGGTTTTTGGGAAATGTTTTAGCCATAGCCTTTTTTATAGCTTTATTTTTTGCAGGGATTACTTCGGCTATTTCTATGATAGAACCTTTTACTTTTTATCTTATAAATCGTTATCAAATTTCAAGAAAAAAAGCTTTGGTTTTTGTGGGTATGATTGTTTATTTTCTTGGAAGTTTATCTATACTTTCTTTTTATCATGTAAGCGCACCAAGTTTAAATTTCTTTGGGAAAAGTTTTTTTGATATTTTAGACTTTTTCATACAAAATTTATTAATGCCAATTTCTGCTTTAATTACAGCATTTTTTGTGGGTTTTGTGCTTAAAAAAGAAGCTTTACAAACTTTATTTTACCCATTTATGCGTGGGATATATTTTGAAATTTGGTATATCTTTTTAAGATACATTTCTCCATTAGCGGTTATTTTAATCATGGCTAGACAGCTTTTTTTCTAAGGTATTAAAATGAATGATAAATTTTCTAAAATAGGTTTTGTGTTAGCAGTAGCAGGTGGAGCTATAGGGCTTGGAAATGCTTGGAAATTTCCAACCTTAGTAGGCCAAAATGGTGGTTTTGCTTTTGTACTTTTGTATTTACTTTTGACTATTAGTATAGGATTTTGTGTATTTTTGGCTGAAATTGCTATGGGAAGATTAAGTCAGAGTGATCTTGTAAATGCTTATAAAAGCTTAGCAACTAAATATGCTCAAAAATGGAAATTTGCTGGATTTTTTATGCTCGGTGGAATTTTTGTATTATCTTTTTATCTTGTTATTATGGGTTGGGTTTTAAAATATATGATAACTTCGATTTATTATCTACCTAGTAATACTCAAGAAGCAGGAGCTTTATTTGGAAATTTAATACAAAATAGTATTTTAGAAAGTAGTTTGTATTTTTTAATTGCTTTTTTTCTTACCTTGTTTGTTGTTTCAAGAGGGGTTAAAAGCGGTATAGAAAAACTTAATGTTTGGATTATGCCAAGTTTGTTTATTATGCTTGTTTTAATGCTAGTATATTGTTTTTTTCAAGATGGTTTTAAGGAAGCTTTTGTTTATTTGTTTTATCCTGATTTTACCAAGCTTAGTTTAAACTCTGTTTTAACAGCTTTAGGTCTTGCTTTTTTTACTTTATGTTTAGGTATAGGTTGTATTACCACTTATGCAGCCTCTTTAAAAGACGATACAAATTTAATTACAAGTTCGGCCATAATTGTGCTTTTAAATATCAGTATAGGTTTGATGATGGGACTTATTGTATTTACTTTTATATTTAAATTTAATGCTAATCCTGCAGAAGGAGCTGGGCTTGTATTTATATCTTTAACAACTTTATTTTCTAATTTAGGTGCTATCTTTGGACATTTTTTAGCTTTTTATTTTTTCTTAGCTTTATTTTTTGCAGGGATTACTTCAGCAGTTTCTATGATAGAACCTTTTACTTTTTATCTTGTAAATGAATATAAAATTTCAAGAAAAAAAGCTTTGGTTTTTATAGGCTTTGTAGTCTTTCTTTTGGGAATGAGTTGTATTTTATCTTTTAGTGCTAATTATGGGGCTAGCTTTAGTTTTTTTGGTTTAAGTTTTTTTGATATTTTAGATAAATTAACTTCTAATTTTATGCTCCCACTTGGAGCTATTGCAAGTGCTATTTTCGTAGGATTTTTTGTGGAAAAAATAAAAATTTACAATTTATTTTCTAAGTTTATGAGTAGAAGTATTTTTGAAGTATGGTATTTTTTACTTAGATTTGTTGCACCTATTGCGATTATTATCATTATGTTAAATCAAATTTTATAAATTTATTTTTTAAGAAAGTAGAGTTATAATTGCAAAGATGTAAAAATAAGGAAAAATTATGGCTAAAAAGTTAATTGATGTGATGGATACCACATTTAGGGATGGTTTTCAATCTGTTTATGGTGCTAGAGTTTTAATGAATGATTTTTTTCCTGCCCTAGAAGCAGCTAAAGAAGCAGATATTAAGCATTTTGAATTTGGTGGTGGAGCTAGATTCCAAAGTTTATTTTTTTATTTGAACGAAAATGCTTTTGAAATGATGGACAAATTTAGAGCCATCGTTGGAAAAGATGCAAATTTACAAACTCTTGCAAGAGGGGTTAATACCGTAGCACTTGATACAGGTAGTAAAGAAATTATCAATTTGCATGCAAAAATGTTTGCAAAACACGGCACAACTACAATAAGAAATTTTGATGCATTAAATGATGTAAATAATTTAAAATTTAGTGGAGAATGTATAGTTAAACATGGTTTAAAACATGAAATTACCATTACTTTAATGGATTTACCTCCAAAATGTAAAGGTGCGCATGATGTGCCATTTTATGAAAGAATTTTAAAAGAAATTCTACAAGCTCAAATTCCTTTTGATAGTATTTGTTTTAAAGATGCAAGCGGAACTTCAAATCCAAATAAAATTTATGAAGTTATTAAAATGGCTAGAAAAAACCTGCCTGAAAATATGCATATAAGATTACATACGCATGAAACCGCAGGGGTAAGCATAGCATGCTATTTAGCGGCTTTAGAAGCAGGTGTTGATGGTATAGATTTAGCTGCAGCTCCTGTTAGTGGCGGTACTTCTCAACCTGATATTTTAACAATGCTTCATGCTCTAAAAGGAAGCAATTTTGATCTTGGTTTAGATGAAGAAAAAATTTTAAAATACGAAGAAGTATTAAAAGATTGTTTAAAAGATTATTTTCTACCACCTGAAGCAACGGCGGTGAATCCTTTAATACCTTTTTCACCTATGCCGGGTGGAGCACTAACTGCTAATACACAAATGATGAGAGATAATAATATTTTAGATAAATTTCCTCAAGTTATAAAAGCTATGCAAGAAGTAGTAGAAAAAGGTGGTTATGGTACTTCTGTTACTCCTGTATCGCAGTTTTATTTCCAGCAAGCTTTTAATAATGTAATGTTTGGTCCTTGGAAAAAAATTGCAGATGGATATGGAAAAATGGTTTTAGGATATTTTGGAAAAACTCCCGTTGCTCCAGATCCTGAAGTAATTAAGCTTGCAAGCGAGCAATTAAAATTAGAACCAACTACAAAATTAGCCACAGATATTGCTGATGCTGATGAGAGCAAAAGTATAGCTTATATTAAAAACTTATTAGAAAAAGAAAATTTAGAAACAAGTGAAGAAAATATTTTTATCGTTGCAGCTTGTAAAGAAAAAGGCATAGCTTTCTTAAAAGGCGAAGCTAAGGTTAATGTTAGAAAAAATAGCAAATTAAAATCAAGTCTTATCGATGAAAATCAATTTACCGTTTCAGTTAATGGTAACAAATACCATGTAGAAGTAAGTGCAGGTTTTGATAGAGATGTTAATGTTAAAAGTGCTGTAAAAGTAAGTGCAGATAATGCAAAAGTTGCAAAAACTCAAGTAAGTGATAATGCTATTGTTGCAAGTATGAATGCAAATGTATTTAAAATTTTAGTTAAAGAAAATGATAGTGTAAAGGCAGGTCAAGTTGTAGCTGTACTTGAAGCTATGAAAATGGAAATTGAGATTAGTGCAAGTAAAGATGGAGAAATTGCAGAACTTTTAGTAAATGCTGGTGAGAGCGTAAGTGAAGGTCAAGTTTTAATGACTTATAAATAAGGAGGTAAAGATGAAAGGTTTAGAAAATTTAGGCTTAGAAAATATCGGACAAGTTTTTCACAATCTTAGTTATGATGAGCTTTTAAAGCACGAAAAAAACAATAATGAAGGTGTATGTACTAAAAATGGTACCTTTAGTGTAGATACAGGAATTTTTACTGGAAGAAGTCCTAAAGATAAATATTTTGTAAAACAAGATCCTTCGCAAAAATACATTGCTTGGGGTAAGATTAATCAGCCTATTAGTGAGAAATTATTTGAAAAGCTTTTAGCAAAAGCTAAAAAACAACTTAGTAATAGTGATATTTATATCCAAGATGCATATTGTGGAGCTTCGTTAAAAAGTCGTAAAGCTGTGCGTTTTGTAACTCAAATTGCATGGCAAGCACATTTTGTAAAAAATATGTTTATTCGTCCAAAAGAAGAAGAACTTAGTGAGTTTAAACCTGATTTTGTGGTGTATAATGCTTGCAAATGTATTAATGAAGATTATAAAAAAGATGGTTTAAATTCAGAGGTTTTTGTCATTTTTAACATAGAAAAAAATATAGCAGTAATTGGTGGAACTTGGTATGGTGGAGAGATGAAAAAAGGAATTTTTTCTATGATGAATTATTGGCTTCCACTAGAAAATAAACTTTCTATGCATTGTAGTGCTAATGTTGGAGAAAAAGGTGATGTAGCGCTTTTCTTTGGGCTTAGTGGTACAGGTAAAACTACTCTTTCAACTGATCCAAAAAGAAAATTAATAGGCGATGATGAGCATGGTTGGGATGATGAGGGTGTGTTTAATTTTGAAGGAGGTTGTTATGCAAAATGTATTAACCTTGATCCTCAAAGTGAACCAGAAATTTATGGAGCTATAAAGCAAAATGCACTTTTAGAAAATGTAGTTTTAAAAGATGATTTAAGCGTTGATTTCAATGATGGTTCTAAAACTGAAAATACTAGAGTTTCTTATCCGATAGAGCATATTTTAAATCACGAGCCAAGCCTTAGTGCAGGTCATCCTAGTAATATCATTTTCCTTTCAGCGGATGCTTTTGGTGTTTTACCTCCGGTTAGTAAGCTTAGTAAAGAACAAGCAATGTATTATTTTCTAAGTGGTTATACTGCTAAAGTAGCAGGTACTGAAAGAGGCATTACCGAACCTGTTGCGACTTTTTCAGCTTGTTTTGGAGAAGTGTTTTTGCCATTACACCCAACTGTTTATGCAAAACTTTTGGGCGAAAAAATCAGCAAGCATAATGTAAATGTTTATCTGGTAAATACCGGTTGGAGCGGTGGAGCTTATGGTGTAGGTACAAGAATGAGCATTAAAGCTACTAGAGCTTGCATTAATGCGATTTTAGATGGTAGCATACAAAATTGTGAGTTTGAAAACTATGATTTATTTAATCTTGCAGTTCCAAAAGAATTAGCAGGTGTAGAAAGTAAGTTGTTAAACCCTGTTAATACTTGGGAGGATAAAAAAGCTTATGAAGAAACTAAATTAAAGCTTGCAAAAATGTTTATAGAAAATTTCAAACGCTATGAAGATGTAAAAGAAGGAGCAGAATTTAAACTAGCTGGTCCTGCTATCTAAAAAGAGTTAGCTCTTTTTAGAATAAAGATTGAGGATTGATTTGGGTTTCTTTATTTTTTGGAAGCTCAAATCCACCTAACATATGAAAATGTAAATGAAAAACTTCTTGTCCGCTATTTTTTCCACAATTTGTGATTAATCTATACCCACTTTTATCAAGTCCTAAAAGAGTAGCTAGTTCTTGGATAAATTGTGTCATTTCGCTCATTAATTCAGGTCTTAATTCTTGAAAGTTTTCAAAATGTTCTTTTGGAATGATTAAAATATGAATAGGTGCTTTAGGATTGATATCATGAAAAGCTAAAAATTTTTCACTTTCTAAAACTTTATTAGCAGGGATTTTTCCTTCTACGATTAGTTCAAATACGGTTTTTTCTCTCATTTAGTAGTCCTTTTTTTATTATTTTTGCTAATTTTAAATAATTTTACATTAGAATGTTTAAAAAAAATTTAGTTGGAGCTAAAATTGCAAGATATGATAGAAAAAATTGCTTCTGTAAATACTTTAGCAGAGCTTGAAAATATAAAAGTAAGTGTTTTAGGAAAAAAAGGTATTTTGACTTTAGAATTTGCAAAGTTAAAAGATTTGCAAGGTGAAGAAAAAAAAGAATTTGCCAATGGTTTAAATAAAACAAGAGATGAATTTAATGAGGCTTATCAAATAAAATTAAAAGAATTAGAAGAAAAAGCTTTAAATGAAAAAATGAAACAAGATGTGCAAGATTTTAGCTTTTTTGATGAAACTTCAAATGCAGGTGCTTTGCACCCAATCATGCAAACTATGGATAAAATCATAGAATATTTTACAGCTTTAAATTTCAGTATAGAAAAAGGGCCTTTGATCGAGGATGATTTTCATAATTTTGAAGCATTGAATTTACCACAAAATCATCCTGCAAGAGATATGCAAGATACTTTTTATTTTGAAGATAAAACCTTGCTTAGATCTCAAACTTCTCCAGTTCAAATTAGAACTATGCTATCTCAAAAACCACCTATTAGAATGATAGCACCAGGTGCAGTTTTTAGAAGAGATTTTGATATTACTCATACCCCTATGTTTCATCAAGTAGAAGGACTTGTGGTAGAAGAAGGCGATAAGGTAAATTTTGCAAATTTAAAAGATATGCTAGAGCATTTTTTAAAACATATGTTTGGCGATGTAAAAGTGCGTTTTAGACCAAGCTTTTTTCCTTTTACAGAGCCATCTGCTGAAGTAGATATTTCTTGTGTGTTTTGTAAAGGTTGTGGATGTAGGGTTTGTAAGCAAACAGGATGGCTTGAAGTTTTAGGATGTGGCGTTGTTGACCCTAATGTTTATAAATTTGTTGGTTATAAAAATGTAAGTGGTTATGCTTTTGGTTTGGGTGTGGAGCGTTTTGCTATGCTTTTACATAAAATTCCTGATTTGCGTTCTATGTTTGAAGGTGATTTAAGATTATTGGAGCAATTTAGATGATTATTAGTAGAAATTGGTTAAATGAATGGATTGATTTAAGTGAAATATCAACACAAACTATAGTAAATACTTTAAATTCCATAGGATTAGAGGTTGATAGTTTCAAAAGTGTTAAAGCTCCCCAAAAAGTTGTAATAGGTAAGGTTTTAGAAAAAGTTAAACATGAAAATTCAGATAAATTGAATATTTGTAAAGTAGATATTGGGAATGAAATCTTACAAATTGTTTGTGGTGCAAAAAATGTTGATAAAGATCAATTTGTAGCCGTATCTTTAGTAGGTACAGTGCTTCCTAGCGGACTTGAGATAAAACCTGCCAAACTTAGAGGGGTTGAATCTATGGGTATGATTTGCTCTTCTAGTGAGCTTGGTTTTGGAAAAAGTAATGAAGGCATTATGGTTTTAGATGAAAGTATGGGAGAGTTAGTTTTAGGAAAAACTCTTAATGAATATGATTTGTTTAATGATGAATTAATTGAAATAGAACTTACTCCAAATCGCGGGGATTGCTTGAGTTTATATGGTGTTGCTAGAGATTTAAGTGCAGCACTTGATTTAAATTTAAAAGAATTAAATCCTTTAAAAGAAGGTGAAAATAGCGTAGGTATAGGAAGAATACTAAGTGTTAAAAATCAAAGTGATGTTGAAGGATTTTTTGCTTATAAGGCACTAGAGATTAAAGAAGAATTTAAGTTAAATATCACGATACAAATTCGCCTTGCTTTGATTGAAGCATATAAAAATAACAACATAGAAAATCTTTTAACTTATGCAACTCATGCAAGTGGAGTGATTTTTTGTGCTTATGATTTTCATAAGCTTTGTCAAGATTGTCAAATTGATGAAAAGATTGTTTTAGAGATTAAAACTCAAGAGCATGGAGAGTATGGGGTTTATTATAAAGATGAGTTGATTGCTTTAGCAGGTATAGAGCAAGAAGATAAATTTAAAATTAATGATGAGAGTAAAATCATCATTATAGAAGCAAGCTATACTCATCCTCAAACTATAGCAAATGCAATAGCCTTTTATAAAAAGAAAAATGATACTATATATCGTTCTTTAAGAGGCAGTGAGCCTAAGCTTTCTTTGGGAATGGAGTATTTATTTAATGAGTGCTTAAAAATTAGTGCAATGGGTGTTTTTTCAGGAAGCCAACAAGTTTTTAAAGAAAATGAAGCAAATATTATTGGGATTTTTGGTACAGAGATTGATAAAATCATTGGTATGCCTATAGATAAAAATAATTTAGTCAAAATTCTTAGAAAACTAGGCTTTGAAATAAGTGTGGTAAATGATGAACAATTTAATATTAAAATTCCACTTCACCGTAGTGATATAGTAAATATAGCTGATATTAGTGAAGAAATAGTAAGAATTATCGGTATTGATAATATCCCATCAAAAGCTTTAGAATTTAGAGAAAAAAATCGCTTAAATCAAGTATATTTTGATTATCAAGAGCTTAAAAATTTAAGATTAAAAGCAAGTAACAATGGATATTTTGAAAGTGTGCATTATGTTTTGGATAATGAAGAAGAATTAAGTCAGCTAGGATTTAAATGTATTAAAAACAAACTCATTAATCCTATTACTAACGAACTTAATACTTTAAGAAGTACTTTAATAAATCATCTTTTAAATGCAGTAAGCTTTAATCTAAGAAATTCAAAAAAGAAAATCAAGCTTTTTGAGTGTGGTAGTGTTTTTGATGAGTTTTCAAACGAGCATGCTAAATTTGCAATGATCTTTAGTGGCTATAAAGAAGAAGCTAAAATCACAAATAAGGCCAAGCCTGTTTTAGTGGATTTTTATACCTTTTTAGCAGAATTAAAAAGCATTATAGGTGAGTTTAGTTTACAAAAATCAGAATATGCATTTTTAAGCCCATATGAACAAGCAAATGTATATAAAAATGGCAAGCGTATAGGTTTTGTAGGTAGAGTGCATTTAAGTATAGAAAATGAAAGAGATTTGGTTAAAACTTATATTTGTGAGCTTGATTTGGAAGGCTTAAAACAAGACTTTAAAACCGCTAAAGCATATTCTAAATTTCCATCTATGAGCAGGGACTTAAGTATAGTTATACCTAAGGGTTTTGAATATGAAAAAATCAAACATACCATTGCTAAATTAAATATCGAAAGATTAGAAAGCTTTAGAGTGGTAGATTTATATACAGATGAAAATTTGGGTGATTTTTATAGCTTGACTATTAATTTGGTATTTAGAGATTTTGAAAAAACCTTAGAAGATAATATTATCCTTGAATATATTGATAAAATTATCAAAGCTTTAGATGATGAGCATGGTTTAAAACTTCGATGAAGATAAGCCCTATTGATTCTTTTAAAGTAGAGCTTGAAGATATAGCTTCTGATAAGTCTATATCTCATCGCTTTGCTATTTTTTCTTTGCTTACTCAAGGAACTTGTAAGATTAAAAATTATCTAAAAGCACAAGATACTTTACATACTTTAGCAATCATTCAAGCTTTAGGAGCTGAAGTTGAAGAAATTGATGGATTAATTTATATTAAAGCTCCAAAATATATAAAATCTCCAAATTGCGTTTTAGATTGTGGAAATTCAGGTACAGCTATGAGACTTTTAATAGGTTTTTTAAGTGCTATTGAAGATGAATTTTTTGTTCTTAGTGGAGATTGTTATTTAAATGCTAGGCCAATGAAGCGAGTGAGTGGGCCTTTGATGAGTTTAGGAGCTAAGATTTTTGGAAGAGCTAATGCAAATTTAGCGCCTATTTGCATACAAGGGGCTAAGTTAGATGGTTTTGACTTTAGTAGTAATATTGCTTCAGCTCAAGTAAAATCAGCTTTAATTTTAGCAGCTTTATTGGCTAAAAAAGAAAGTTATTTTAAAGAAGTTGAGCTTTCAAGAGATCATAGTGAGATTATGCTTAATAAAATGGGAGCTTGCATTGAGTATTTAAATGAGGATAAAACTTTTATCAAAATCAATCCTTTAAAAGAAAAATTAAAAGCATTTGAAGTATGTGTACCAAATGATCCATCATCAGCCTTTTACTTTGCCTTAGCTGCTTGTATTTTACCTCATTCAAAAGTAGTCTTAAAAAATGTTTTGTTAAATAAAACACGCATTGAAGCCTTTAAAATTTTAGAAAAAATGGGTGCAAAGATCACTTATAATATTACTAATGAAGATTTTGAAAGTATTGGAGAAATTTGTGTTGAAAGTACGCCTTTAAAGGCGGTAAATGTGAGTGAAAATATCGCATGGTTGATTGATGAAATTCCAGCTTTGGCTATAGCTTTTGCTTGTGCAAAAGGAAAAAGCATTATAAAAAATGCTAAAGAATTGCGCGTAAAAGAAAGTGATAGAATTAAATCAATTGTATTAAATTTGCAAAAATGTGGCATAAAAGTAAAAGAATTTGAAGATGGTTTTGAAGTAGAAGGTGGCGAAGTTAAAAATGCTAAAATAGAAAGCTTTGGAGATCATAGAATAGCGATGAGTTTTTTAATTTTAGGTTTAAGATGTGGAATAGAAATAGATGATAGCGAATGTATCAAAACTTCTTTTCCAAATTTTATTGAGATTTTAAAGCAAATAGGAGCTAAAATTGGAGATTGAATTAGCAAAAAGTTATGGATTTTGTTTTGGAGTAAAAAGAGCTATTAAAAAAGCCGAGCAGATTAAAGATGCAGCTACTATAGGACCTTTAATTCATAATAATGAAGAAATCACAAGACTTTGGAAAAATTATAATGTCAAAACATTAAATGATATTAATGAATTAAACGCAGAAAAAAAAGCCATCATTAGAACCCATGGTATTACAAAGCAAGATTTAGAAAAATTAAAACAAAAAGATATAGAAATTTTTGATGCAACTTGTCCTTTTGTGACTAAACCTCAAAAAATTTGTGAACAAATGAGCAATGAAGGTTATGAAGTTGTTATTTTTGGGGATGAAAATCATCCTGAAGTAAAAGGGGTTAGAAGTTATGTAAGTACTAAAGCTTATGTAGTGCTTGATGAAAAAGAATTGCTTGATATTAAATTGCCTTCTAAAATTGCAGTAGTATCACAAACTACAAAAAAGATAGAAAAATTTATGGAAATTGTAAATTTTTTAATGCTTAGGGTTAAGGAAGTGCGTGTTTTTAATACAATATGTGATGCGACTTTTAAAAATCAAGAAGCAATCAATGAACTTGCTAAAAAAAGTGATGTAATGATAATAGTTGGAGGGAAGAACTCAGCCAATACTAAACAGCTTTTTTTGATAGCAAAAAACTATTGTGAAGATAGTTATTTAATCGAAAATGAAAAAGAAATTCAGAAAGAATGGTTTAGCGGTAAAGAAAAATGTGGCATTAGTGCGGGTGCTTCTACACCTGATTGGGTGATTGATTTGGTTTTGGAAAAAATCAAAGAATACGCCAAAATTAACTAAGTTTAAAGAAAACAATACTATAATCAACAATTAAAATTTAAAACAAAGGACCACAATGAGCGAGGTGAACAAAAAAGTTCAAAACAGACTAGAGGATATTATCATAGAAGAAGATTTTGAGCAAATGCTTGAAGAATCTTTTAAGTCTGATGAGGAGGCAACTACACAGGGTATAATTGTCGCGATTAAAGGCGATGAGGTATTTGTAAATGTAGGACAAAAATCAGAAGGTATTTTAGTAGCAGAAGAAATTCAAAACGAAAAAGGCGAATTTATCTTCAAAGAAGGTGATACATTAGAAGTTGCTATAGTAGGTTCTCGCGGTGGCAGATCTTTACTTTCTCATAAAAAAGCTTTAAGAAAACAAAAAGTTAAAGAATTTATTAACAATTATAAAGATGATGAAACTATATTTGATGTAAAAATCATTGGTAAAAATAGAGGTGGCTTTGTAGCTGTGGATGAAAATGGAGTGGAGTTTTTCCTACCAAAATCACAAAGCAGTTTTAAAGATTCAAACAATATTATCAATAAAACTTTTAAAGTTAAAATTATAAAAATAGATAAAGAAGCTCAGAGTATAGTAGTTTCTAGAAAAAAAATAGTAGATGAGGAAAGAAAAAAACGCAAAGAAATTATTTCAAATGTATTAAATCAAGAAGAAATTATAGAAGGTGTTGTTAAAAAAATCACTACTTACGGTATGTTTGTTGATGTAGGCGGTGTTGATGGTTTAGTTCATTATAGCGAAATTTCTTATAAAGGACCAGTAAATCCTAGTTCATTGTATAATGAAGGTGATAAAGTTCCTGTAAAAGTGATTAAATATGATAAAGATAAAAAACATCTTTCTTTATCTATAAAACTTGCCATGCCTGATCCTTGGGATGAAATCAAAGATGGTTTAGAAGTTGGCGATACTATTAAAGTTACGGTTTCAAATATAGAACCATATGGTGCTTTTGTAGATTTAGGAAATGATATAGAAGGATTTTTACATATAAGTGAAATTTCTTGGGATAAAAATGCTAAAAATCCAAAAGATTATATTAACGAAGGTCAAGAGCTTGATGTGGAAGTGATTGAAATTAATGCTAAAGAAAGAAGACTTAGAGTTTCTTTAAAAAATTTATTAGCAAAACCTTTTGATGAGTTTTTAAAATCGTATAAAGTAGGTGATGTGCTAAAAGGCAGCGTTACTTCTGTGACTAATTTTGGTGCCTTTATAAAAATTGCTAATTTAGAAGGTTTATTACATAATGAAGATGCTTCTTGGAATAGAAGTGATAAATGTAAAGATATGTATAAAGTTGGTGATGTTGTAGAAGTTAAAATCATTAAACTAGATAAAGAAAATCAAAAAATTTCTTTAAGTACTAAAGAATTACAAAAAAGTCCTGTTCAAGTTTATGCTCAAAAACACCAAGTAAATGATGTTATATCTGGTAAAATTAGAGATATTAAAGATTTTGGAGTTTTTGTAGAGCTTGAAGAAGGCGTTGATGCGCTTATTCATAAAGAGGATTTAGGTAATATTGATTTTTCAAGTTTAAAAGTAGGTGATACAATAGAAGCTTTGATTGTTTTCATTGATGAAAAGAAAAATAGAATTCGTTTAAGCGTAAAAAGCCTTGCAAGAATGAAAGAAAGAGAAGCGTTAAATGAAATCAATGATAATGACAAAGTAACTTTAGGTGATATTATCAAAGATCAACTTTTATAATAAAAAATGAAAAAATATACCCTTTATGGTATTTTAGGTTTTTTAAGCCTAATTTTATTTATTGCTTTTATTTTTATGGTGAGATATGTAGATATTGGGAATTTACCTATCTCACAAAATGTTAAATATTCTTTTGATGAAATAAAAAAAGAGTTACCACAAACTTGGCAAGATAAACTTTCAAATATTAAAATCAATGATTTTTCTCCAGCAGCAAATGAATTTTATATGAGTTTTAATATGGATGATTCTGTAGTAAAGCCAAAACAAAAATTTTATATGCTCGATGTAAATAAAAATGATGTTTATTCTATGTTTTGTTTAAAGCAAACTCTGCATTCTTTTTTTATCAAATACACTTTAACACAGAGTAAAGATGAAGTGGCAATTTATTTAGATACAAATAATGAAAAAGTATTAAATACACTGATCGACAAATTAAAAATTTACAACATAAATGCAAAATTAAAGGAGGTTTGGTTATGAAAAAAATTATTGTATGTGATGCGATATTAGACAAAGGCGTAGAACTTTTAAGAAAAGCTGATGATGTTGAGCTTATCGAAGCAGCACATTTGCCTAAAGATGAACTTTTAACAAAATTAAATGATGTAGATGTTGCTATTACTAGAAGTTCAACGGATGTGGATTTGAAATTTATCAATGCATGTTCTAATTTAAAAGCTTTAGTTAGAGCAGGCGTTGGGGTTGATAATGTTGATATAGATGAATGCTCTAAAAAAGGCATTATAGTAATGAATGTACCAACGGCTAATACCATAGCAGCAGTTGAGCTTACTATGAATCATTTATTATGCTCTGCAAGATCTTTTGTAAATGCTCATAATTTTTTAAAAATACAAAGAAAATGGGAAAGAGAAAAGTGGTATGGTGTTGAACTTATGAATAAAACTTTAGGAGTTATAGGTTTTGGTAATATAGGTTCAAGAGTGGCTGTACGTGCAAAAGCTTTTGGTATGAAAGTTATAGCTTATGATCCTTATGTGGTAGCTTCTAAAATGACTGATTTGGGTATAGAGTGTGTGAATTCTTTAGATGTAATCTTAACTCAAAGTGATTTTATTACCATACATACGCCAAAAACAAAAGAAACAACAGATATGATTTCTTTTGAAGAAATTTCTAAAATGAAAGATGGCGTAAGATTGATAAATTGTGCCAGAGGTGGTCTTTATAATGAAGATGCATTGTGTGAAGGTTTAAAAAGTGGTAAAATAGCTTGGCTTGGTATCGATGTGTTTAATAAAGAACCAGCAACTAATCATCCATTTTTAGACTTTGAAAATGTTTCTGTTACTTCTCATCTTGGTGCAAACACTTTAGAAAGTCAAGAAAATATCGCTATCCAAGCATGCGAGCAAGCTTTAAATGCTGCAAGAGGAATTTCTTATCCTAATGCTTTAAATTTACCGATTAAAACTGAAGATTTACCAAGTTTTGTAGCACCTTATATTGAGCTTATTTCCAAAATGGGCTTTTTGGCTGCTCAGCTTGATAAAACTCCTATTAAGGCTATTAAACTTGAGAGTGAAGGACAAATTAGCGAGTATAATGAGTCTTTATTAACTTTTGCAACAGTGAGTGTTTTAAGAGGTATTTTAGGTGAGAATATTAATTATATTAACGCACATTTTGTAGCTAAAGATAAGGGCGTAGAACTTTCTTCTTGTATTCTACCAAGTAGTGGTTATAGTAATAAAATCACTATAAAAGTAATTACAGATAATTCTAACCTTTCTATCTCAGGAACTATTTTTGGTGAAAATGAACAAAGAATAGTAGAATTGAATGGTTTTGATGTAGATTTTAAACCAAAAGGGAAAATGATAATTTTAAACAATAATGACATACCAGGAGTTATTGCTAATGTTAGCGGAATTTTAGCCAAAAATAATGTCAATATAGCTGATTTTAGACTTGGTAGAAATGGCTTTGGAAAAGCTTTGGCTGTAATTTTGCTTGATACGAAAATTTCAAAAGCTTTGCTTGAGGAATTAAGAGCTATTGATGCTTGTATTTTTGCAGAATATGCAGAAATTTAAGGCTTTTTATAAGCCTTAATTGTTACAATTATTTTTTAATTTTAAAATTAAGGAAAATATATGGCTTCTTATGGAATGGGAGATTTAAAAAAAGGTTTAAAAATAGAAATTGATGGTATTCCTTTTAAAATCGTAGAATATCAACATGTAAAACCAGGAAAAGGTCCTGCTTTTGTTCGTATTAAAATTAAATCTTTTATCGATGGTAAGGTTTTAGAAAAAACTTTCCATGCAGGGGATAAATGTGAATCTCCAAATTTAGAAGAAAAACAAATGCAATATCTATACGATGATGGTGAAAATTGTCAATTTATGGATACTCAAACTTATGAGCAAGTTGCAATTAGTGATGAAGATGTGGGTGAAGCTAAAAAATGGATGCTTGATGGAACTATGGTAGATGTTTTATTTCACAATGGAAAAGCAATTGGTGTGGAAGTGCCTCAAGTAATGGAACTTAAAATTATTGAAACAGCGCCGAATTTCAAAGGCGATACTCAAGGCTCAAATAAAAAACCAGCTACTTTAGAAACAGGTGCGGTAGTACAAATTCCTTTCCATGTGCTAGAAGGGGAAGTAATCCGTGTTGATACTGTGCGTGGAGAGTATATAGAAAGAGCAAATAAATAATCCCTTATTTAAGGGATTATAAAGTTCTTAATTTATTAATTTCATCTCTAAGCATTGCCGCTTTCTCAAACTCAAGATTTTTAGCCGCTTCTAGCATTTGTTTTCTTAATTCTTTTACTATTTTGGCGCGTTCTTTTGCAGGCATTTTTTCAAGTTCTTTGCCTTTGCGATAAATTTCTCCTTGCTCAAGTTCATGTTTTAAACTTTCTTCTATATTTCTTTTTACTGAGGTTGGTGTGATGTTGTGTTTTTTATTATAAGCTTCTTGTAAAGCCCTTCTTTCATTGGTAGTATCGATAGCTTCTTGCATGGATTTTGTGACTTTTTTGGCAAAAAGCAATACTTTTCCATTGACATTTCTAGCCGCGCGTCCCATCGTTTGAATGAGTGCAGTGGTGCTTCTTAAAAAGCCTTCCTTGTCTGCATCCATAATCGCTATAAGGGAAACTTCAGGTAAATCAAGTCCTTCTCTTAAAAGATTAATCCCGATTAAAATATCAAAAGCGCCACTTCTTAAGCCACGGATGATTTCATTGCGCTCAATTGCATCAATTTCTGAGTGCATGTATTTTACTTTTAAGCCAAGTTCCAAGTAGTATTTACTAAGCTCTTCAGCCATTTTTTTAGTTAAAACGGTTATTAAAACTCTTTCATTACGCTCTATAACTTTTTTAGCTTCATCGTATAAAATTTCTACTTGATTTTCACTATCTTTGATTTCTATTTTAGGATCTAAAAGCCCTGTTGGACGCATGATTTGATAAAAAATATTTTCTTTGCTTAATTCTAGTTCTAAAGGTGCAGGTGTGGCTGAAACAAATAAAAATTTACAATTTTTATTAATAAATTCATCAAACATCAAAGGTCTATTATCTAAGGCACTTGGCAAGCGAAAACCATAATCAACCAAAGTTTGCTTTCTGCTTCTATCCCCTGCAAACATTCCGCGAAATTGTGGTAAAGATACATGAGATTCATCTACAATGACTAAAAAATCTTGATTTTTAATGGCAAAATAATCAAAAAGCGTATAAGGTGTATCGCCGCTCTTAAGCCCTGTTAAATGCAAGGCATAATTTTCAACTCCTTTGCACATGCCAGTACTTTGAAGCATTTCAAGGTCAAATTCTACCCTTTGTTTTAGTCTTTGTGCTTCTACGAGTTTATTTTCATTTTCAAAATAAGCAAGGCGTTTATTTAATTCAGCTTTTATACCTTTTATAGCCTCTTTAAGTCTAGCTTCACCTACGCTAAATTGACTAGTTGGATAAAGTATAAATTTTTTCAAGTCTTTACCTTTTTTATTTTCTAAGATATTATAATGATACATCGCCTCAAGTTCATCGCCAAAAAATTCAAGTCTAATAGCTTCATCCTCATAATAAGCTGGATATATATCTACTATATCTCCATTGACTCTAAAATCAGCTCTGTCAAAGAAATTATCATTGCGTTTATAACCCATATCTACAAGTTTTTTTAAAAGTTCTTTTTGATTTATTTGCATATTAAGCTCTAAAATCAAAACCATACCCACATACTCACTTGGATTTCCCAAACCATAATTTGCTGAAACACTAGCTATGCAAATAACATCATCATAACTTAAAAGCGAAGCACTTGCGCTTAGTCTTAATCTTTCTAAGTCTTCATTAGTAGAGCTGTCTTTTTCTATAAAAACATCGGTTCTTGGTATATAAGCCTCGGGTTGATAATAATCATAATAGCTTATAAAATACTCCACATGATTATTTGCAAAAAAGC
Source organism: Campylobacter sp. CNRCH_2016_0050h (assembly GCF_025772605.1). Taxonomy (NCBI): domain Bacteria; kingdom Pseudomonadati; phylum Campylobacterota; class Epsilonproteobacteria; order Campylobacterales; family Campylobacteraceae; genus Campylobacter; species Campylobacter sp. CNRCH_2016_0050h. The sequence goes on from NZ_JAKMSK010000003.1 coordinate 130,247, forward strand.
CTTTAAATTCACTATAAAGTTGCGCGCATAAGCTTTTATTGTGGCTCATGATAAGAGTAGGCATGTTTAAGTTTTTAATGATATTTGCCATAGTGAAAGTTTTTCCACTACCTGTAACACCTAGCAAGGTTTGGTATTTATTGCCTGCTTTAATGCTTTTTACTATACCATCAATAGCTTGCTTTTGATCAGGACTTGGCTTAAATTCGCTAGTAAGTTCAAACATAATTTTTCCTAACTTATATTTTTACTAATTTTACACAAATTTTTTTCTAAAAATTTAAATTTTAAAACAAAAAGCTATGCAAAATTAAATTTTTTTTTGTTACAATATGTGTTTAAAATACTCTAAAATATAAAATCAATAAAGGCAAAAAATTATGTATGATGAAAGAATAATCAACACAATGACAGATAAAGTAAATGAGCTTTTGGCTAAATATAATGAAGTATGTGAAATAAATGAAAATTTAAGAAATGAATTAGTGAGCGTAAAAGCACAAAATGAAGCCAAAAACAATCAAATTGCGCGTTTGGAAGAAGAGCTTAAAAATAAAAATATTGAAAGTGAAGATGTGATCAAAAAAATAGAGGCAGTTCTTGGCAAACAATAATCAAAGAAAAGTTACAATCAATGTCTATGCGAAAGACTTTGTTGTAACATGCAGTAATGAATTTGCAAATCATCTTGAAGATGAGATTGCTTTAATTTCTGGAGGCACAGGTAAGATAGAACTTGCAAATTTCATTAATGCTTTTGTAAAACTTAGCTATGAAAATTATATCTTAAAAAAAGAACTCAACAAACTTATAAACACTATCGATGAAGAAATACAATAAATGCAAGTAAAAAAAGCTTTTACTTTAGTAGAGCTTATTTTTTGTATGATGATTATTGCTATTCTTAGCACAATTGCTTATCCGTATTTTTCTTTTGGAAAAAATGATGCTAAACTTATCCAAGCAAAAAGTGAGGTAGAGTTCATCAATGCTTCTTTGGCCTTACTCAAAAATCAGTTTTTATTTAAAGAAAGTAAGGATTTTCCAGCCATTTTAGATGAAGCTTTGATAAATAGTGAAAATCAAAAATTATTTTTTTGTGATAGTTTGCAAAATTACAAAAAAACAAATCATTGTACATATAGTGTATTAGATAAGCCAATTGTTTCAAGTAAAAAATCATGGATGAAAATAGCAAATACTCAATATAGATTTTTTATAAATGCTAAAAATTACATAGATTTTTCTTATAATGGTGAAAAAGTTTTTTTAGAATGTGTGAGTTTAAATTGTAAGGATTATGGGTTTTGAATTTTTATCAACTTGCTATAAAAGGATATTATTTAGATACCTTAATTTATGAAAGTGAAGAAGAAATTGAAATTTTAGATGAAGTGATAGTTGATCTTGCAAGGAAAAAAAATCTCAAAGCTATAATTTTACAAAAATGTTCAAAGCCTGATTTTAAAACCCAAGCTATAAAAGAAAAAACAGGTTTTAAACTAACGCAATACCAATACGAACTTGCTCAATTTATTGCTTATTATTATGCTAGTAAAATAGCTTTTGTTTTGGGTATGTTTGAAAGCATTAAAGAGTATAAAAATGAAAAAATTCATATAGAAAAAGCACCTAGTTTAAGTAAAAACCAGCAAGAGGCTTTGGAATTTATAAAAACTAAACAAACTAGTTTATTATTTGGCGATACAGGAAGTGGTAAAACTGAAATTTATATTAGCTTGATAAAAGAATATCTAGAGCAAGGAAAGCAAGTTTTGCTTTTAATGCCAGAAATCGCTCTAACTCCGCAAATGCAAAAAAGATTAAAAGTGTATTTTGGTGAGCATTTTTTCTTGTGGCATTCTAAAATTACTAAGAAAAAAAAGCAAGAATACTTGCAAGATTTAACAAATTCAAAAGCTCTTTTGGTGGTGGGAGCTAGATCGGCTTTGTTTTTACCTTTTAAGAATTTGGGTTTGATTATTATTGATGAAGAGCATGATAATTCTTATAAAGCTTCTAATAATCCAAAAATCAATGCAAGAGATTTGGCTTTATTTGTAGCAAAAAAAATGCATATAAAAGTTCTTTTAGGTTCGGCTACTCCAAGTGTTGTAAGTTATTATAAACATCCTTGTTTTAGACTTAAAGGAACCTTTTTTGAAAGCAAAAAGCAGTTTTTATATGATGAGAGCGAGCTTAGCGTCTCGTCAAAATTACTTTTAGAATTAAAAATTAGCTTAAGAAATAAAAAGCAAGCTGTGGTATTTTTACCTACAAGGGCAAATTTTAGACAAATTTTATGTAAAGAATGTGCTAATACCATTAAATGCCCTTTTTGTTCTATTGCTTTGAGTTTGCACAAAAATAAAAATGCATTAAAATGTCATTATTGCAATTTTACTAAAGAAATCGATCAAACCTGCCCAACTTGCAATGGAGTTATGCTTGAAGCTAAAAAAATGGGCACAGCAGAGCTTTGCGAGCTTTTAGAAAGAGAATTAGCTGAGTTTAATCCTATCATAAAAAGATTTGATAGTGATGAGATTAGCAGTGTAAAAAAGCTTGATATGATTTTAAAAGATTTTAACCAAGAAAAAATTGATATTTTAGTAGGCACTTCTATGCTTGCTAAAGGACATGATTATCATAATGTGGATTTGAGTGTGATTTTGGGGCTTGATGAGTATTTATTTAGACCTAATTTTAAAGCTTTAGAAGAGACTTTGGCTCTTGCTATGCAAGTAGCAGGTCGTGCAGGTCGTAAGGGTGAGGGTAGGGTGCTTTTACAAACTAAGAATAGATCTTTTTTTGAAAAATATATACAAGATTATGATAGTTTTTTAAAAGATGAATTAAATTCTAGAAGTGAGCTTTACCCTCCATTTAAAAGACTTTTAAGGTTAATTATTGAAGATGAGGATAAAAACAAAGCTTTAAATTTATGTGAATTTATAGCTAATAAAGTTCAAGAATTAAAACAAGTGCAATTAGTAGGTCATGGTGCTTGTGGCATTGAAATGCTAAATAAAAAATGGCGTTTTTATGTATTATTGCGTGCTAATACTCATCAAGAACTTGTAAAATTTGAGCACTTTGCTTTAAATTTTAAAAATATTACTTGTGATATAGATCCGGTTGATTTTAGTTAAAGAATTTTTCAAATTCTTGGTAATATTTCCATGATTTCACAATATCAGGGCGGAAATTTTTAATATGTATTAGTTCTTTATCTAATATATCTTTGAGTTTTAGCCTTGCTGTTTTGTTTTTCTTGAGATAGTCTAATACTTCATCTTCTTTCATAAGATTTGTTTCTGTGTAGTCAACAATTTCTTTGATTGCATCTAAAAAATTGGATAAATATTGTTTGATTCTTGCATAATTTTTATGATTTAAAAATTTAGATATTTTATTTTTATCGATATAAATGCCAATGTTATTTTTAAGATCATTATTGCTAATGTAGGAAAAAATATTTATTTGTTCGTTGCTTATATGATATCTATTAATAATTAATTTTATTTCATAATCTACTTGAAAAATTAAAGGAAGCAAATATCTTATATAACCTCTAAATTCTTTTCTTTTAAAAAGATTTTCATCATTATGGGGGGGGGGTAAAATCAAATTTATCTGCCAAGTTAATAAAAGTATTATAAGCTTTCTTTTCGTTTAAATCGCACATATCTATATAAGTAATATTGTTTGTGTTAATTTTATTAAGTAGAGTATGCATTATAAAAGTATTTTCTAGTAAATTTTCAAAATCATCTTTCATGTAAGTTTTGTTTGGTTTTAAAAAATTAATATATTCTTGGTAGTTAAAATTTAAGTTAAAATTCTGATTATAGTTTCTTTGAACTTTACTCCAATCTCTTCCATATGAATGTTTTAATAAGGATATGGGATCTCGTGTTTGAATTAGTATAGGTATATCATAACTAATTAAATTTAAATATTTATCCAAATCTAAAATATTTGTCTCGGATATATTAATAGCTGTTTGAGAGTATTGAAGAAGTGATTTAAAATTTAAATTATATCTGTAATATCCGTTGTTTGGAGATACCCAAGAAGCAGAGCAATAAACATTGCATGCTTCATTGAGTAGTGTTAAAAAAGCAGCAGCGCCAACACCATGAGGGGAAATATAGATAAATTTAGCATTTTCTAGAGGTATGTTTAGTTTCCAAGCAAGTTTTGCGCAATAATCACTAGGTTCTATATCGATATTTTTTGGATTTACTAATGGTGGATAAGTCTTATTTTCATATTGTTTAAAATCGTCACTATTAAGCCAAGCTGTAATATGATTTATATTATCTAGTATAAATTTTTGAAAAAAATAATCTTGATTGGTTTTGAGTGAATTTAATAAAAAATTTGCTTTTTTGCTATCTAAATGAGCTGATAAAAAATTAAGTAAATTTTCCATATTAAATCCTTGATATTTTTAGATTAAATTATTAAAATTATATAAAAATATTTTTAGAGTGATTTTAATGACAAGATATAAAACAAGACAAATAAAAGTAGGCGATATTTTAATAGGTGGTGATGCACCTATTTCTGTGCAATCCATGCTTTTTACTAAAACAAGAGATATTGAAGGTTGTTTAGAGCAACTTAATAGGCTTTATTTTGCCGGTGCAAATATAGTGCGTTTAGCTTGTTTGGACATGGCAGATGCAAGAGCTTTAAAAGAAATCAAAGCAAAAAGTCCCTTGCCTTTAATAGTGGATATACATTTTAATCATAAGCTAGCAGTTTTTTGTGCTGAATTTATCGATGGGGTGAGAATTAATCCGGGAAATATAGGCTCAAAAGAAAATATAAAAGAAGTGGTGCAAGCTTGTAAACAAAGAAAAATTCCTATTAGAATAGGGGTAAATCATGGCTCTATAGAAAAGCAATTTAGCGATAAATATGGTTATAATATAGAGGCTATGCTTGAGAGCGCTTTATATAATATAAAATTACTAGAAGATTTAGACTTTTTTGACATTAAAATTTCTATGAAAACTTCAGATGTGCAAAATACCATAAAAGCTTATGAAGCTCTAAGACCACTTTGTGATTATCCGTTTCATTTAGGGGTTACTGAAGCAGGAACTAAATTTCATAGTACGGTTAAAAGTTCGATTGCTTTAGGAAATTTGCTTTTAAAAGGTATAGGCGATACAATGAGAGTTTCTATGACAGGGGAACTTGAAGAAGAGATTAAGGTAGCAAGGGCTATTTTGCAAGATAGTGGAGTGCAAAAGAGTGGAGTAAATATCATCTCATGCCCAACTTGTGGAAGAATTCAAAGCGATTTGATTAAAGCGATTAAGATAGTAGAAGAAAAAACTAAACATATAAAAGAACCATTAAATATAAGTGTTATGGGTTGTGTTGTAAATGCCTTGGGTGAGGCTAAGGGCGCTGATGTGGCTATTGCTTTTGGAAAAAATCAAGGTTTAGTTATAAGACATGGTGAAGTGGTAGCAAAATTAAAAGAAGATGAGCTTGTTGATAGATTTTTACTTGAAGTAGAAGATGAAGTAAAACTTAGAGAAAAAGATTAATTTTTTTCTAAGTAAGTTTTTTGCATATTTTGTAATTTTTTAGAAATTTTTACTTTATAAATACTTGGATTTTGAAGTTTTTTTAGTTTAAAATCCAAACTATCAACACTTTTTTTATGATACTCTTGAATATTTTTCAAGTTAGGAAGCCCATAGATTAATTTTCCATCTTTAAAAATAAGCTCATGTAAATTTTTATATGTATAACCTTGATAATTTTTGATACTCTCATCATGTGTATATAAAATATCAAAACTTGCTTTATTATTTTTATAATACCTTATGAGTTTTTTAAAATGTGGCAAGGTTGTTTTGCTTGAGCTTGCGCTGATTTTTATTTTAGGGATGATTTGATTGTTTTTTTCTAATGCAACAAGCTTATAAACAGCTCCAAAAATAGGCGAGCTTGCTGAAGTAATAAGCTTTTCTCCAATACCAAAAGCATCGATTGGAGCTTCGTTTTTTAGTAATTTTTCTATGATGAACTCATCTAAGGCATTACTAGCTATGATTTTGCATTTTGTTAAGCTAGCAAGATCTAGTTTTTTTCTAATATATTTAGAGATTTTCAGCAAATCTCCTGAATCAATACGGATGGAATAATTTTGCATAGAATCTTGCGCATTTAACTCATTAAAAACTAAAATAGCATTTTCAATACCTTTTTTATAATCATATGTATCAATCAAAAGACTTATATTATCTTTATAAATTTGACAATATGCTCTAAAAGCACTTGGCTCATCATCAAACATTTGTACCCAAGCATGAGACATGGTTCCACTAATAGGAATATTAAATTTTTTCCCAGCTAAAGTACAAGCACTTGCATGAAAACCACCTATAAAAGCAGCTCTAGCACCATTTAAAGCTGCGCTTTCTCCATGGGCTCTGCGAGAGCCAAATTCTAAGAGTAATTTTTCTTTTGCAATTTGAGCAATTCTGCTAGCTTTAGTGGCAATTAGACATTGATGATTTAGGGTTAAAAGTATGAAAGTTTCTAATAATAAAGCTTCTATTATAGGTGCTTTGATGATCATTAAAGGTGTATTAGCAAAAATACATTCACCTTCTTTAACACTTAGTATATCTCCACTAAATTTTAAAGTTGAAAGGTAGTTTACAAAATCATCATCAAATTTTTTAGTATTTTTCAAAAAATCTATGTCATCTTTAGAGAAAGAAAAATGATTAATATGATTTATGATTTGTTCTAATCCACAAAAAATAGCATAAGAAGCACTATCAGGAGCTTTTCTAAAAAAAACTTCAAAATAAACAATCTGCTTATGCATATTTTGTTTAAAATAAGCATAAGCCATACTTAGTTCGTAAAAATCACATAATAATGAAGAATTCATATAAGGATTTTTACTTACAAATTAATCCATTTGACGACGCAAGAAAGCAGGAACATCAAGTTGAGAAATCACTTCCTCATCAAACCCACCGCTAGCTTTGCGCAAATTCATATAGCTATTTTTTTTACTTTCTTCTTGCTCTTTAGCACTTTCTATTTCAGCTTTATCTTCAAAACCTGTAGCAATGATAGTTACTTCAACACGATCGCCCATGCTTTCATCAGTAGTTGCACCAAAGATTACTTTTGCATTTTCATCTGCTATATCGCTAATGCTTTGAGTAGCTTGTGAAATTTCTATCAATGAGCATTCAGGTCCAATTTTATAATGGATAATCACGCCCTTAACACCTTTCATAGTCATACCATCTAATAATGGAGATTCTATAGCGCTTGATAATGCGTCCATGATAGCATTTTCACCTTCTCCATGACCCACACCCATTAAAGCTAAACCTCTATGGCTCATAACAGTTCTAACATCTGCAAAGTCAACATTGATATCGCCATCTTCTAAAAGAATAGACACCATACCTCTAACAGCTCTAGCTAAGATATCATCAACTAGTTTGAATGCTTCTTTTATACCTGCTTTTTTTGGAAGTATGCTAAGAAGTTTTTCATTTTGGATTACAATGATAGAATCACTTTCTTTTTTTAATTCAGCCAAGCCAGCTTCAGCTAATTTTTTTCTTTGTTTTCCTTCAAAAGCAAAAGGCATAGTTACAACCGAAACAGTTAATGCGCCTACTTCTTTAGCAGCTTGTGCTACAACAGGAGCTGCACCTGTACCAGTTCCACCACCAAGTCCTGCTGAAATGAATACTATATCACTTTGACTTAAAGCTGCTTTTACTTCTTCAAAGCTTTCTCTTGCACTTTCTGCTCCAATTTCTGGTTGCATTCCAGCACCTAAACCTTTAGTTTTTTTCTCACCTAGTTGAATTCTAGTTTTTGCTAAAGATTTTGCTATAGCTTGTGCATCAGTATTTGCTGAGATAAGATCAAGATCATGTAAGCCCATATTTACCATGTGATCTATCATATTACCGCCACCGCCACCGCAGCCTATGACTTTTATTTTTGCACCTTTTGCGTGTTGCATTTCTTCTACTAGATATTCGCTCATTGTATCTCCTATTAGAACTGGTTTATTAATTTATTCCAAAAATTATGCATAAAACTTGATTTTTTATCTTTTTTGGTTTCAACTTTTGTTAATTCTGTTTTTTCATCTTCAAAATCTCTCTGTTCTTGAAAAATTTCTTCAAAATTTTTATTTTCTTCTTCATGTTCTTCTATGGTGAGATTTTGTTTTATCTGTTTGTTGATAAATTCAGGCTCTCCTTTGTATCTTAGTTTTTCATTAGAATCTAATTCATAAGGAGTAAAATGTCCACCACCATATAAACAAAGACCTATAGCGCAGCTATTTTCTGCATCTTCAAAAATTTCTTTAAAGCCATCCATAGTATCTTTTTTTGCGGTCGCTATTCTAACAGCTTTATTATCAAAATAAGCTGAAGCAAGTTTGTCAAGTCCTGCAAATTTTGTCATTCCACCTGTTAATACTATGCCTGCTCCTGCTTGATTTGCACAAGCATTATCACTTAGCATTTTAGCCAAAATAATAATAGTTTCTTCAATTCTTGCATAAATAACATTAGATATAACTTCTACTGAAACTTCATTTTTTCTTTTTTCATCACCCATATATGGAATTTGTATAATTGAGTTTTCATTTTGTGCTAAAGATGCATAATTTAATTTTAGTTTTTCTGCTTCTTTTGGTGGGGTATGCAAAGCTATGGATAAATCATTAGTGATATTTACTGAACCAATTTGTAAGCATTCATTATATCGTATAGAATTACCCGCATGAATGACCATATCGCAAACTGCTCCACCCATATCGATTAAAATAGCACCTAATTCTTTTTCACTATCATCAAAGCATGCGATAGAAGAAGCATATCCTGAAAGAACGATATTATCTACTCTAAGATCAGCGAGCTCAACTGCTTTTTTTAGATTTTTAATATGCACTTCTTGTGAGATTACAATATGTGTAGAAACTTCAAGACGATTTCCACTCATTCCCAAAGGATCTTCTACATGCTCAAGATCATTTACTTTAAAATTATAAGGCAATACATGAATGATTTCATATCCATTAGGTATATTTGCGGTATGTTTTGCTGTGCTCACTGCTCTGTGAATTTCTTTAATACCTATTTCATGATTTGGTATATTAACTACACCTATACTGTCTACACTTTTTGCATAAGCACCTGAAATAGATACAATTACTTTATCATAATGCACACCTGACATCATTTGTGCATCGGCTACTGCCTCTTCTATAGATTTTGAAGCAAGCTCTATATTAGTAATTGCTCCTTTTTTTATGCCATTTGATTTTGATTTTCCAAAACCAATGATTTTAAGTCCTTCTTCGCTTTTTTGTGCCAAAATAGCACAAGTTTGTATTGAGCCTAAATCAATTCCTAAAATATTCAATTTGTATTTCCTTTATAATAGCGTTGGATTGGATATAATTCTATAAGTTTTTTTAATAATTCTTCCTTAAGTAAAGCTTGTTTAGTTTGTTTGGCACTTTGTTCTATGATAAATTTATAAATTTCTTCTTTATCTTTGTTTTCTAGAGTTTGCTTTGTAATTTCATAAACTATCGCTTTATCATCAAATAAAACATAAGATTTAGCTTTATTTGAGTCAAATACATGCATTAAAAACTCACTAAATTCAGCATCATTTATCATTTCACCTACTTTTGCTCCTTTACTTGAGTCGCGACTATAAGTTCCTATATCTATGCCTTGGAAATTATTTAGGGCAAGCTTTGCTTTTTCTTCTAATAAAGTTTTAGTTTTTTCTCTGATGTAAAGTTTGCTCACTTCATTTTTGGCTTGCTCAAAAGTCATAGTCTGTATAGGATTTATTTTTATAAGTTTTGCAATCATATAGCCATTTTCAAATTTAAAAGGCTTAATAAAATCATTTTCTTTAGCTTTTTGTATGTTTTCTAAAGGGTAATAAATATCAGCATCGCTTATTGTGATGTTTTTGTCAAAACTAAGCTCGTTTTTTCTCAAAGCAACATAGCTTTCATTAGCTTTAAGTTTAAGCTTGGAAAGTTTTAAATCTTTTATAACTTTATCTTTGCTTTGTTCTAAGCTTAGAATTTTTCCTGCAAAATCTTTATAGTCATTTTTATTTTCTTCATAGTAAGCTTGAATTTCTTTATCAACAACTGTGATTGTATTAGGATCTAAAAAATAAGTTGCAAGCTCATAGCTTTTTTGTGTTTTATATAGGTTTTTGTTTTTTTCCCAAGTTTGTTTTAGTTCTTTTTCATCAATAGGAATATTTTTATTATCAAGTTTTATTATTTGAATTTTTAAATTATCTTGCATTAAAAAACTTGCACCAAACATATCAAGCTCATTTTGTTTGATTTGTAAATTTAAAATAGCATTGATTTTTTTAAGCAATAATTCATCATGGATAATTTTTTCATAAGCTTTTGGTGTATAGTTGTTTCTTGCAAGTAAATTATAATATAAATCTTTATCAAAAACACCTGAAGCATTATGAAAAATTTTTTGATGCGCTAAATCATAAGCAATTTCTTCTTCGCTTACATTTAAACCTAAAGTTTTAGCATAAGAAAGTAGAAGTTTTTCTTGTATAAGTTCATTGATAGCTTGAGTATCTAAGCCATCTTTTTGTGCTTGTTCTTGTGTATAATTGCCATTGTTTAATTGTGAGTAGTAGTTAAATAATTGAGAATATTTTAGATTGAATTCATCATAGCTTATTTTTTCATCGCCTACTTTTGCAACAGAATTTGATCTATCGGTGTTAAAATCATAACTTCCCCAGCCAACAAAACCTGCTCCAACAAAAGCAATAACACTAATCCAAATAGTAATAACTAAATATTTTTTATGATGCTGCATCCAAGTGAGCATTTTTACCCCAATCCATAATTAATTAAATTAAACCATAAATTATAGGTAATTTGTGATTAATAAAAAATTAATTTTATGATTTTATGATAAATTTGTCTCTGCTAAATGGATAATTTTACAAGAATTCTCGATTAAATCTATTATTTTTCCAAGTTCATAGCTTGTTCTTCCATAAGCAAATATTCCATATCCTTTCACAACGACAAAATTTTGTTTTTGTTCTAACATATAACGATAAATTTCAGTTTGTGATCTATCATCCCAATCCTCATAACTTTTAGGATTGTAAACTCGAATTTCTTCTAAAAAAATTTCTCCAAAATAATCTTGAGGTGTTATGAAATCATGATTTAAACTCATGGATAAGGTATAAGCTGGATAAGCAAAACATACGAATTTAGCTTCAGGTATATTTTCATATATGCTTTTATGTATTTCACTATCGCTGCTTGCTTCATCCCAGCTATAATCTTTTGCAAATTTTAAGATACTTAAATTTTTTTCATCTAATTGATTCAAAAAAGCATTGCTTTTGTTGATAATAAATGAGCCTTGGGAAAGTTTTGCTGAAACAGAACCATGGCAAATTCCAAAAAAATTTTTTTTAAACATTGATGAGGATAGAATTTGAATTTGGGAAATAATATTTTCTTTATTCATTAAAAACCTTGTTTTAAACTTAGCTAAGGTATTATACTAAAAAATATTAAAAGGTATATTTTGCAAAGTCCACATATTCCTGTTTTATTACAAGAAGTTTTAAATACTTTTGATGATTTTGATAGCGGAGATTTTTTAGATTGTACTTTGGGTTATGGAGGGCATTCTAAAGCATTATTGCAAGCTCATGAAAAATTAAGATTAATTGCTTGCGATAAAGATTTAGAGGCTTTAAGTTTTTCCAAAGAGTTTTTAAAAAATTTTCAAGATAGAATAAGTTTTAATCATATAGGTTTTAAAGATATTTTAACTCAAATTTCAACGCAAAACATAAGAGGAATTTTAGCCGATATTGGTGTATCTTCTTTGCAGCTTGATAAAAATGATAGGGGTTTTTCACTAAATTCTGATTTTTTAGATATGAGAATGGATCAAAATAATCCTTTAAGTGCTAAAGAAGTAGTAAATTCTTACAACAAGGAAGCTTTAGAACGAATTTTTAAAGACTATGGAGATCTAGCGCCGGTTGCTTCAATGCTTGCTCAAAAAATTATCAATGCAAGAAGTCAAAAAGAGATTACAAGTGCAAAAGAATTAAGTCAAATTATAGGAAATGCTAAGTTAAAAGGACGCAATGTATCTTTAGTTTTGCTCGTATTTCAAGCTTTGCGTATAGAAGTAAATAATGAACTTGGTGAGTTAAAATCCTTACTTGAAAATATAGAAAAAGCAAAATTAAAAGATTGTAAATTAGCTATTATTAGCTTTCATTCTTTAGAGGATAGAATAGTAAAAAATACTTTTAAAAGATGGGAAAAAGACTGCATTTGTGATGAAAGAGCTATAAAATGCGAATGCGGTAAAGGACATAGTCTTGGTAAAATTTTAAGTAAAAAGGCTATAAGTGCCTCCAAAGAAGAAATAAGTTATAATAGTAGATCAAGTTGTGCAAAAATGAGAATTTTTTATTTTAGGTAAATAATGATTGAAGATGATTTTTTAAAAGAAAAACAAAATATACGCGAAAAAATGTTGAAATATTCTAGGGCTATTAAAGAAGGTAGACCTTATGAAGAGTATGAGCACAATTTCAATGAAAGCGATCGCATATTAAAAAATAGAATACAGCGTAAAAAAAGACCTAAATTTACAGACTTTGATGAAGAATATAAAGAAAAACCTAAAAAGCAATCCGCTATTTATTTAAAAGAAGATTTGATAAATGTTAAATTAGAAGAAAAAAAGCCTTTTAAATTACAACTCAATTTTTTCAAAAAGCAAAAAGAAAAATTTGATAAAAAAAATGATAAAAATCTTAAGCCATCTAAAAATGTTAAAACTTTGCAGGAAGTAAAAAAAGTAGAAAAAATACAACAAGAAAAAAAAGATTCTATTCAAATATCTAAAATTCTTACTCAAAGTAATGTCTTTGTTGCTTCAAAATTTCAAGATTTAAAAGAAAAAAGAAAAGAAAAAATCAAACTCAAACAAGAATTAAAAGAGCAAAAAAAAATCGAACAAGAAAAAATAAAAAAAGCTCAAGAAGAATTAAAAGAAAAAGAAAAATTAGCTAAGCAAGAGCAAAAAATTTTAGAAGAAAAAGTAAGGCTTGAAGAAAACCAAGAATATAATCAAGAAGATAAATACGAACTTTTAGATAGCATAGTAAGTGAGGAAAATAAAAATTTAACCCCTAAAAATTTATTATATGCAGGTTTGATGATAGCATTTGCTTTATTGATATTTTTCCCACAAATTTATATTAGAAATCAAATTTATTATGTAAGTAGAGAAATAGCAGATTTAAGATCGCAAGAATTAGTTTTAGATGAAGAAAACAAAGAGCTTCAAAGACAGCTTGAAGCATTGTATTTTCAAAATCAAGTTTTAGACTTTTTAGATTAATCTTGTGTTTGAATGATTTTCTCTAAAACATATTGTTCAAGTTGATTTTTTGGAATTTCTTCTTTAATAGCTTGATTATAAATATTTTCTGCTATTTTTGAATATTTTTCATAAGCAAAATATGGAAAATGTAAAGTCCAGGCTTTTTTCAATAATCTTTTGCTTATTACTTTTCTAGTATAAATTTTAAAAATATCATAGCCAACAAAAACACAAGCGGTAACAAAAATAGCACTTAAGATACTAATATGAAAATCAATAATTGTTAAAAAATAATGGCTGATGATAAGCATAGGAACTAAAATGGCTATACAAAAAAGGGTATATATAAGATAAGAATTAAATACCTTAAATTTAAAATTTAATTTCGCAGGATCTATCATCATACCTTCATTTAACAAGGCATTTGCTTCTAATAAATCTTTTAAATTAACAGGTTGATTTGAAACTTTAAAAATAAAGTTTAAAATAAATTCTTGTATTTTCATTGTTTTACCTAGTAAGTATGTGATTTTTGTGATTTTAGCATTTTTGTTTTTAAATAAGATAAATTTTAAGTCTTGTAAATGAAATCTTGTGTTAAAATTTACATTATTTTTGCATATTAAAGAAAGAAAAAGATGGCAGACTCTAGATTTATGATGAATGTAAAAGGCATAGCTAAAAGTTTTATACCTAGAAAAATTTATCAAAATCAATTACAAAATATTTTCAAAGAGCTTTTAAAATCAAAAAATATAGATAATATTATTACTCGCTTAAATTATTACAATTTGCAAAATGATTTTTTTGATATAAAAAATTTTCAAAATTATGAAAAAATAGGAAAATTTCCCTTTAAAAAAACTTCCTATGCTTATGATGCTTATGCAATTAGTAAATATTTTAATGATGATTTCTTATGGATTAAAGGTTTTGGAGATATTAGTTATAATCTTAAATATCCAAGCATAGCTAAATCAAGACCAGTTGAAAATGGCTTTAATAATATCATTTTAAAATTAGACAAAAACAGACATTTTGATTTTATACAAGATAAAAACCAATTTGAAGAAAAAAAAGATTTACTCTTTTTTAGAGGTGCAATTTATCAACCTCATCGTATTAAATTTTTTGAAAAATATTTTGATAATCCTCGTTGTGATATTGCTCATGTTGGCGGTAGAAAAATTCAAGCCGAAAAATGGATTAAAAATTTAAATTTTAAAATCAGCAGAGCCTATCAAACGCAGTTTAAATTTTTGCTTTCATTAGAAGGTAATGATGTAGCAAGCAACTTAAAGTGGACGATGAAAACAAATTCTTTAGTTTTAGCCCCAAAAATGCGTTATGAAACTTGGTTTATGGAAGGAAAGTTAGTTCCAAATGAGCATTTTGCTTTGATTGATGATGATTATGAAAATGTAGAAGCTTTGCTTGATTATTATTTAGCTAATCCACATAGAGCAAAAGAAATCATACAAAATGCTCATGCTTATATAGAGCAATTTTTAGATGAAAAGATAGAATTTTATATAGGAATTTTAGTTTTAGCTAAGTATTTTTATTATTCTAATCAGCTTGATTTACCAAAAGATATTATTGATTTATTTGATTAAAAGGAGAGTTTATGCAAGAGATGGAAATAGTATTTTTAAATGATGAATTTATAAAAGCTAGCGAAGCTAAAGTGAGTATTTTTGATAGAGGTTTTATCTTTGGAGATGGAATTTATGAAGTAGTTCCTGTGGTAAATGCAAAAATAGCTGATAAGGAAGAATTTTGGGAGCGTTTTGAGCGTAGTTTAGCCCAAATTGATCTACAAATTCCTTATACAAAAGAAGAATTTGAAAATATTTTAAAACAATTAATCATTAAAAATTCTCTCAAAGAAGGCGGGCTTTATATGCAAATTACTAGAGGGGTTGCTAGTAGAAATTTTGCTCTTTTAAAGGGGTTAAAACCTACTATTATGGCCTTTGCTTTTGAATGCAAGGTGATTGAGCATGAGTTTGCTAAAAATGGGGTGAGTGTTATTTCAACAGCTGATTTAAGGTGGAAAAGAAGGGATATAAAATCAATTTCTTTATTAGCTCAATGTCTTGCAAAAGAAGAAGCTGTTAAAGCTAATGTTTTTGAAGCTTTTATGGTAGAAAATGCTTTAGTAACGGAAGCTTCTAGTAGTTCAGCTTTTATTATAAAAGATAAAACTTTAATCACTAAGCCATTTTCTAATGAAATCTTACCAGGAATTCGCCGTAAAAATATCTTAAAATTTGCAAAAGAACTTGATCTTAAAGTAGATCAAAGAGCTTTTAGTATGAAAGAAGTGTATGAGGCTGATGAGGTGTTTATTTCTGCGGCTACTTTTTTGATTTTAGGTATTATAAAAGCAGATAGTAAGGTAATTAATGATGGTAAGGTGGGCTTTTATACCCAAAAACTAAGAGAAAAATATGTAGAAAAAATTCAAAAAGAGGTTTTTTAATCAAAACCCGCATTAGTAAATTCTTTAGGATTATCTAGAGCGTAGCGAAACTTTTCCCAGTCTATTTGTTTATCCCAAATAGCTACGATTAAAGCTGCTACGCTATTACCACATAAATTTCCCACAGCACGAATTTCAGACATAAATTTATCCACGCCCAAAAGTATAGAAATGGCAGCCACAGGTAAAACCTCGCCCAAACTTGCTCCTAAGCCATTGTTAGCTTCTGCAATGTGCATATTAGATAAAGCCGCAAGTGTACTTCCTAGTATAATAAAACCTGATCCAGTCACACCAACAGCACCTTTTGAGGCTATCATAAGCACTATTAAAATGCTAATTTCATGAGTTAAAGAAAGTTCTACATTAAAAGCTTGAGCAAGGAAAATTAAACTCATAGCCAAATAAATATTAGTACAATCAAGATTAAAACTATATCCAGTTGGTAATACCAAGCCCACAGTGGCTTTTGAAATTCCTGCTTTTTCAAGTTTTCTCATAAGCGGAGCTAATGCTGATTCGCTAGAACTCGTGGCAAAAACTATTAAAACTTCTCTTGAGATAAAACGCATAAATTTAAAAATATTGACTTTAGCAATAAAACAAATAAGCCCTAAAACTCCAAAGATAAAAAGCAAAGAAGCAAGCAACATAACAATAAGCAAATAACCCAAATTTAATAAAGAATCAAGTCCATATTTTGCCACTAAAAAAGCCATCGCAGAAAAAGCGGCGATGGGAGAAAAATACATAATGATTTCTAAGATTTTAAAAACAAAACTTTGCATTATTTCTAAGGTTTTTTGTATAGCTTTTCTCTCATCAATTCTCATAAGCGAAATAATAAAAGCACAAGCTAGAGCTATAACTAAGATTTGCAAAGTTTTTCCTTCGCTAAAAGCAGCTATGATATCAGTAGGTATAGCATCTTTTAAAATATGCAAAATTTCATTTTGCGCACTTATTTCTATATTTTTATTAACAAATTGAGCTACACTTTCTTGATCTAGAGTGCTTGGATCAAGGTTCATTCCTTTACCAGGTCCCATAATGTTTGCCATAAAAATGCCAATAGCTAAAGCAAAAGTGCTTACTATTTCAAAATAAAGCAAAGCTTTAGCTCCTATGCTTCCAACTTGTTTTAAGCTTTCAAGACTAATAACACCTAAAACAATAGTTAAAAATATAATAGGACCTATGAGAATTTTTAAAGCTTGTATAAAATAATCTACACCGATTTTACTAGCTAATGCAAATTCCTTATCTAATAAGCCAAGGCAAATACCAGCTATAATTCCTATAATCACCCAAAAACCTAAATTTTTTAACATTTTTTTGAGCTTGCTTGGTTTTTCATGAGTAATAACTAGCATAAAAAACTCCTTGTAATTTTAAAAAACGATACATATTAGCAAAGAAAAACTTATTTTTATTGTTAAAATAAATAAAAAATAAATATAAAAGCTAAAAATAATAATTTTTTATCTTATTTTGTAGATAAAAGTAGCATTTTGTAGTATTTTTGTATGATTTATTATGAAATAAATAATGATAATGTTTATCTAAATTTAAGAAAGCTAGTACTATACTTGTGACTATGATTTTAAAAATGAATATCATTTCGGAGTAAAATAGTGTTTAAAAAAATAAGTTTATTAATGATTTTTTTATTTTGTTCTTTAACACTTGCTAGGGATATTGATTATCAAAAAGAAAGTCAAAATATTAAGCAAATTTTGAATGAAAGCATGGTGTTATATAAAGATAATAAAAATTTAGAAGCTAAGAAAAAAGCTGAAGATGCATATTTTCAGCATTTTGAAACCATGGAAGGCTCTATTGGTCGTAATGTCGGTAGAAAAGTCATTGTGATGGAGCGTAAATTTATTAATTTAAGAAAAATGTATAAAGATAAAGAAGATATTTCTAAGATAGAAGCTTTAATTAGTAGCTTGTATTTTGATTTAGATGAAGTCATTCCTATATTAGAAAAAGGATTTCAATTAAAAGCTGAAGCTAGTGATATAAATTATGATAAAAAAGCAGCTGAAAGCTCATCTTTAAAAGCAGAAAAAGAGCGTCAAGCGCAAGCTGAAGCTATGTTTGCATCTTTACTTGGAGAGGATGTTAAAGGACAAACATCATCAAATTTGACTCAAAATTCAACTACTCAAGAGCAAAATATCCAAAAAGACGAAACATTATTAGCCTTACAAGAAGCTTCAGCTATGGATGCAAGATTGCAATTTTTAATGGATTCAATGATTTCAAAACTTGATCAAGCAGCATTGGCTTTTGTAAATAAAGATTACCAAAAAGCTAAAGATTTAATCCAATCAGCATTATTCGAAGATTATAGAAATTCAAAGGTAGAAGTTTTAGTAGCAAGATACACAAAAGCGGGTATGGATAAAAAAATTCAAACAAAACTTAGAACTATAATAAGAAAAATCAACAATAACACTTTGGATGAAAAAGCTATAAGAGATGAAATTTCAGACATATCAGATTTATTATATGAAGCATTCCTAGCTTTACCTAAAGAAGAATTAGCTTTACTTCAGGTTAAAGGCTTTGATGAAAGTGTTATGAGTACTAAAAACTATACTAAAGTATATGATGATATAAAAATTGCACTTAATAATATTTTACAAAATTATGATGGTTTTAATTTAAATAGCATAGATGCTTTACAAAATGTTTATTTGGATATTTTTGAAGCAAGTGGTATGGAAAGTAAAATTGGTGCTATTGATAGTGCTTTAAAATTAAAAATAGAAAGTTATTTTTCAAAAGGTGTTGCACTTATTAAAGCAAGTGTTTCTAAAGAAGAATTAAAACAGAATTTTGATGAGCTTGGTGCATTAATTGAAAATTCTTTGGATAAAATTCAAGAATCTTCACCTATGTCTTTATTTATATGGGCTTTGGGTATTATCTTAAGAGAAGGTTTAGAGGCTTTAATCATTGTTGTAGCCATAGTTTCATATTTAGTTCAAAGTGGCAATAAAAAGCGTTTAAGTATAGTATATTCAGCACTTTGGAGTGGAGTATTTTTAAGTTTTGTAACTGCATTTTTTATTTCATGGATTTTTAAAGAACAAGCAGGGCAAAGTAGAGAATTTTTAGAGGGCATTACTATGCTTGTGGCTGTTGCATTACTATTTTATGTCGGTTTTTGGCTTTTATCAAATGCGCAAAATAAAAAATGGGCAAATTATGTAAAAACTCAAGCAGTTGAAGCTATCTCAAATAATTCAGCAAAAACTTTATGGTTTAGTGTGTTTTTAGCTGTATACAGAGAAGGTGCTGAAACTATTCTTTTTTATCAAGCTTTATTATTTGATGCAAAAACAAGCACAGATTATAGTTTTATATTTATAGGATTAGCTAGTGGATTAATTATACTTATAATACTTTATTATTTATTAAAAGCTGGTGCTTTAAAAATACCAGTAAAACAATTTTTCTATATAACTTCATACATTATTTTTTATATGGTCTTTGTCTTTACAGGCAAAGGCATTGGTGAGCTCATAGAAGCCAAGGTTATTACACCAAGCTTACTTCCTTTTGATTTTGAAGGAATTTTATGGCTTGGAATTTATCCTTACTATGAGAGCATCATACCTCAGTTTATGGTTTTAATCTTACTCATTATGGGTATTTTTATAACAAAGCAAATTTCAAATAAAAGGGAAAAAATATGAAAAAAACTTTATTAAGTTTAGGTGCAGCAGCTAGTATTTTAGCTAGTTCAGTTTTTGCAGCAGAGGTACCAATTGGCGATCCTTATGAGTTAAATGGTATGGAAATAGCAGCTGTTTATTTGCAGCCAATCGAAATGGAGCCAAGAGGGATTGATCTTGCAGCAAGTTTAGCAGATATTCACCTTGAAGCAGATATTCATGCATTAAAGGGTAATAAAAACGGCTTTCCAGAAGGTTTTTGGATTCCTTATTTAACTATAGCTTATAAGCTAACTAATCTTGACAATGGTAAAGTAAAAACAGGAACTCTTATGCCTATGGTAGCAGATGATGGCCCTCACTATGGTGCAAATTTAAAAATGGATACAGGCATAGGAAACTATGAGTTAGTATTTTTAATAGAAAGCCCAGAAAAACAAGGTTTTGGACGCCATGTTGATAAAGAAACAGGTGTTGGTAAATGGTTTGAGCCATTTTCAGTTAAATACAACTTTAAATACACAGGAAAACCTAAGTGATTTTTTCCCTAGCTTTTTGCTAGGGTTTATTTATAAAATTATTGATTTTATAAATAAATTCTATCAAAGAAGAGCCCATGTCGATTTATTTTGTACATTTTTTTGGAGTATTTTTTTCTTACGCACTTTTAAGTGCTTTATTTTTTTATAATCTAAAAAATTCTTTAGTGTTTAAACTTGCTTTTGTGGGTTTTGTTTTTTCTTATTTTGCTTTTTTTATTAGCGCTAAAACACTAAGTTATGATTTGTTGTATTTTTCTAATGATGTTTTATTTGTTTTATTGTTTTTAAGTGTTATCATTTTTTCTTTTATAAAAAATAATTTTTTAAAAGAAAAAATTCAAGCAATATTGCTTTTTTTATTATCTTTTGCTTTTGGTATAAAATACTTACATATTTCTATCGACTTTCCTATATTAAGCACTAATTTTTTAGATTCTTTAGCGATTAGTTCTTTTGGGCTTATTTTGCTTGCTTTTGTGATGTGTTTTGGGGTTAATCTTTTTACAAGATGGCTAAGGGAATTTAAATTTAAATTTTTAAATTTATTTTTACTCATTATCGTGATTTTTTATCTAAATGAAGCTTTAGCACAAATTTTATTGCACCTTATGAGAGAAGGTGTGATAGAAACAGAAAGTTTATATTTAAGCTATGTGGCAAAAAGTGTATATTATGCTAAATTCTATACATATATATGGTTTTTATTGCTAGGAATTTGTATAGTTTTAGCTTTAAAGCAAAGAGTGAGTGAAAACAGCAAGAAAAAAGATTTTGATATAGAATTTAGAAAAAATCAAGCAAAAAATTCAACTATAACTAATTTTAGTGCAAGTATTTTTAGTGCTATGATTTTAAGTCTTTGTATTTTTCTCTTTTATGACTTGCATGCTTCAAGACCAATCACCATAGACGAGCCAACCTATGTAGAGCCAAATGAAAATAATGAATTTGTTTTTGATGTGGCAATATTAAGAGATAATAACTTACATCGCTTTGCTTATATTAGCGATGAGGGTAAAGTGGTAAGATTTTTCTTGATTAACAAAAGAGAAGATAAAGACTCTCCAGTAGCAGTTTTTGATGCTTGTAGTATATGTGGAGATATGGGGTATGTTAAAAAAGGCGGAGAGTTAATTTGTATTTCATGTAATGTTAGAATTTTCTTACCAAGTGTAGGTAAGGCAGGTGGGTGTAATCCTATCCCTATGAAATATAAATTTGAAAATGGTAAAGTTATCATACCTTTTTCAGAAATTTTAGATGGGGTAAATTTTTTCACTCAAGTAGTAGAAAAGAAAGTTTATGATCCTATTGATCATACTGAGCTTATTAACTTAAAAGCACCAAGATCTTATGTTTATAAAGGAAGAACATATTTTTTTGCTAATGAAAAAAATTATGAAGAGTTTAAAAACGATCCTTTAAAATACATTGATATGAATAAATCTTCAAAATATAGAATTCATAATTTATTAGGAAATGACTATGCAAGTTAAGATTGTAAAAAACTCTATTTTTCAAAATAAAATCCAAAAATCTCTAGCCTTACTAACGATTTTTTTAGCTACTTTACTTATGGCTACTATGTTAAATCTTACTTTGGGTGTAGGTAATGAAATTACAAAAGAATTAAGAAGTTATGGATCAAACATTTTAGTTTTACCTAAAGGTGCAAGTTTGAGTGTAGAAGTGGGTAATAAAATTTATGAGCCATTGAAAAATCAAAATTTTTTAGAAGAAAACAAGCTCCATACTATAAAAGAAATTTTTTGGAGAAATAATATCAATGCCTTTGCGCCATTTTTAGATACTCAGGTAAAAATTCAAACTCCAAATGCAAATTATGAAAATATCTCTTTAGTGGGAACTTATTTTGATAAGGCTATAAAGATTCAAGATGATGATGATTTTTATGCAGGTATTAAAGAATTATACAAATATAGTCAAATCAAAGGAAATTACCCAAAAGATGATAGTTTAGATGAAATAATGCTAGGAATAGATTTAGCACAAAAGTACGATTTAAAAATAGATGATGAAATCACCCTTGTGCAAAATGATCAAATTTTTAAAGTAAAAATTGTTGGTATTATGGATTTAACTCAAGCTTTTTCAAATAAAATCATCACTTCTTTACTTTTAGCACAAAAGCTTTCTAAAAAAGAAGGTTTATTCTCAAAAGCAGAAGTTTCAGCTTTGACTATACCTGAAAATGATTTAGCACAAAAAGCAAGACGCGATGTAGATAGTCTTGATCAGCTTGAGTATGATCAGTGGTATTGCACTGCTTATGTAAGTTCTATTGCCTATCAAATTGCAGAAGATTTTAAAGGTGCAAGCACAAAAGTAGTGAGTGCTATTTCAGATGCAGAAAGTTTGATAGTATCTAAAATTCAATCTTTAATGGCAGTAGTTAGCATTATATGCTTAATCGTAGCTTCTATAGCCATATCATCTTTAATGAGTGCGGATATTTTTAGAAGAAAAAGTGAAATAGGGCTTTTAAAAGCTTTAGGTGCTAGCACTTTGCAAATTTATATGATTTTTGCGTTAGAAGGGGTTGTGGTAGCTTTAGTTGGGGCTGTTTTGGGCTTTGCTTTTGGTATAGGTATGTCAGAGATTATCGCCTTGAGTATATTTGAACATACCATTGAAATTTCCTGGATTATCCTACCAATTTGTTTATTTTTTGCAGTGCTTATAGTATTTTTAGGATGTTTGTTTTCTATCAAAGGAATTTCTAAACTTTCTACTTCAGAGGTTTTATATGGGAAATAATTTTTTTATGCAAGAGGTTTTTAAATCTCTTATTTTTTCTTATAAAAGAGTTTGTATTATTTTTATAGCTGTGTTTATGGGTGCTATGGTAAGTGCTTCGTTTTTTAATATTTATTTTGATATTGACACAAAATTGTCCAAAGAATTAAAAGCCTATGGAGCTAATTTTATCATCACGCCAAAAGATGATGAGTTTTTAAGCATGGATGAATTTAATCAAGCCAAAGAAAACTTGAAAGCAAAAGCTTTAACCCCATTTTTATATGGTTTTTATAATCTTGAAAGTTCAAGTGCGGTAGTTGTTGGGGTTGATTTTGCAAATTTAAAGCTTACCAAGCCTTTTATGGAGGTTTTAAAAGGAAGCTTTTCTTTGAGTGATTTTAGTGAAGATAGTGCCTTTGTGGGGGCTGATTTAGCTAAACAATTAGAGCTTAAAATAGGACAAGAATTGCAAATTTATAACCCAAGTATATCTAAAATAGTCAAAGTAAAAATCAAAGCTATTTTAAGAAGCAATGATGAGCAAGATGGGGTTTTAATCATCTCTTTAAAAAAAGCTCAAGAGTTAGCAGCTAAAGAAGTGATAAATTATGCTCAAGCTATTTTACTAGGTGATTATGAAAGCTTAGATCAAAAAGCAAAAGAACTTAGCAAGGCTAATGTAGAAGCCAAAGTCATAGCTTCAGTATCCATTAGTGAAGGTGTGATTTTAGAAAAGATCAAGGCTTTGATGGCTTTGATTAGTTTAACTATTTTGCTCATCAGTTCTTTGAGTGTAAATACCACTCTTAGCGCAGTGATTTTTTCAAGAAAAAAAGAAATAGCCTTGCACCTTGCACTAGGAGCTAAGCATAAAGAAGTTATTAAACTTTTTGGAGCTGAAGTGTTTATTTTAAGCTTGAGTGCGAGTTTGCTCGGCGCTTTTTGCGGATATTTTTTAGCAAATATTTTTGGATATTTGATTTTTAATGCAAGTATAGATTTTAGATTGTTTTCAGTGTTTTTTGCGGTGCTTGTTTCTTTAGTATTTGCATTTTTTGCAAGTATCTTACCGCTAAAAAAAGCTTTAAAAATCAATGTTTGTGAAAATTTAAAGGGTGAGTGATGAAAAATATTATAAAAATTTCAAATTTAAATCGTAATTTTAATGAAGTTAAAGCTTTGCAAAATATCAACCTAGAAGTAAAGCAAGGCGAATGGCTAGCCATTATGGGCCCATCAGGTTCAGGTAAATCAACACTTTTAAATATACTTTCTTTAATGGATACTCAAAGTAGTGGGGAGTATTTTTTAGATGATAAAGAAGTTGGAAATTTAAGTGAAGAAGAAAAAAGCGTAATTAGAAGAGAAAAAATAGGTTTGATTTTTCAACAATTTCATTTAATACCTTATTTAAATGCTTTAGAAAATGTTATGCTAGCTCAGTTTTATCACTCAAGTATAGAGCAAAAAGACGCTATAATGGCACTAGAAAAAGTAGGGCTTTCACACAGACTTACGCATTTACCTAGCCAATTAAGTGGCGGGGAGCAACAAAGGCTATGTATAGCAAGAGCTTTAGTGAATGATCCTGAAATTTTATTAGCAGATGAGCCAACTGGAAATTTAGATGAGGCAAATGAAAAAAATATTCTAGAGCTTTTTTGTAAATTAAAACAAGATGGTAAAACCATAGTTTTAATCACTCACAATCCAGACTTAGCTACTTTTGCTGATAGAACTATCATTTTAAGCCATGGAGTGATGAAAAGTGAAAATTAAGAGTATAATTTTAGCTTGTTTATGTTTAGTTTTTTTAAGTGCATGTTTTGAAAACAACAATAAAAATGGCGGCAAAGTAGGCTTAAAAGCACCAGAAATCGCAGCTAAAAATTTAGAAGGTGAGAAAATCAAACTAGCTGATTTTGATAATCTCATTGTTTTAACCTTTGTAGAGCAAGGTTGTGCATCTTGTTTAAAAGACTTACCACTCTTGGAAAAACTAGCTAACGAATACCCTAAAAAAATCACTATTTTAGCACTTGATTCTGTGGATAAGGGGAAAGATTTTGAAGAATTTGCTACAAAATATGATTATAAAAATATTATATTTTTGCAAGATGATTTAGATATATCATGGCAAAGATTTAACATTTTTGCAGTACCAACAACTTTTGTCATTAAAGATGGAGTTGTGCAAGATAAAATTATAGGAGAAAAACCATGGTCACAACTAAAAGCTTCTATTGCTTCTTGGCTTTAATAAGTGTTTTTTTCTTTAGTGCATGCTCAAATAATGAATTTCAAACCTTAAATTCAAGTCAAAACTATACTTTTAAATACGATGGTTTTGAAAAAACCTTAAAAACACAAAATGCAAATCAAGCTTATGCTTTATTTTTTTTCACGCAAGATTGTGGTGTGTGTAATGCGCAAATTCCTATGCTAAATGAACTTTATAGAGAAAGAAATTTTCCTATTTTAGCGGTGTTAAATGGAGCTAAATCAAAAGAAGAAGCTCAAAAAATTCTTTTGGAAAAAAAGTTAGATTTGCCACTTTTATATGAAGCTAAAGCAAGTTCATTTTTGTCTAAAGCTGTGGGTGGAATTTATGGTGTGCCTGTGATAGTTTTTTATGATGAAAAAGGCAAAATAAATGAAAAATTCATCGGACTTACTCCAAAAAGTGTTTTAGAAAATAAGATTAAATTTTTACAATAATTTTTTTATTAAAAGTATTAATATTGTTGTATTTGCAGT
>NZ_JAKMSK010000030.1:0-1659 GCF_025772605.1 Campylobacter sp. CNRCH_2016_0050h
TTTTTAAAAAATTCCAAAACTTTAAGTCATTTTGCTAAAGCTTATAGGGGTAAAATACTAAGAGTATTAGCAAGTAAAAATATACATAGCAAAGAAATTTTGCTAGAAAACTTACCTAATGATTTAAAAATAAAAGAAATTAAGATACAAGGATTAAAAGAAGATATAATTTTAGATATAGCAAGCTAAGCCTTTTGGCTTAGCTTTTATAATTAGAATTTGTATAGAGCTTCAAGTCTGATGAATTGATCATCGCTATCATGAACACCATTGGTGTTATAATCTTCAGTTAAGTAAGAATAGAAGCCACTAAATGTAAGTTTTGGACTATATGCATAAGATACTCTTGCAATATATTCATTTTTATCTATGTCGTTATTGCCAGCTTGTTCAGTTTTACCACCGATATAGTCAAACCCTACTCTAACAGTTTCAGCAAAAGTATAACCTAAACCTGCAAAATAGAAAAGACTTTCGCCATAAGTATGTCTTAAATCACTCTTGTTAGAATAAAAAATTTGTTCACCTGGAGCAATTACTCTTCCTTTATCTTCTAAAGTGACAACTGTTTGTTTGTTTTTATCACCATAGCCAACGATACCTGCTTGGAAATCAAAAGCAGAAATTTGTCCTTGTAATTGAGCAGCATAGAAATTGCCATCATCTACACCATGACCATAGAATTTTTCAAAATCACTATCCAAGCTATTTCCTAAATATTGAGCTTGGATTTTGAAGTTAGCCATATCATTGAATGTAAATTTATAGCTAGCATCTACTGCATATAAGAATGCATTGTTTGCTGAATAAGCAGCCCATAATTGGAAAGCAAATGGATCGAAATCACCTAATACAGCAGCACCGTATAAAGAAGAATTGTTAAGTTTTGTATCTCCAAAATCACCATCATCTTGAACATTGAAGCTATCAAACCAATAACCTGCAAAAGTTAAACCTTCAATAGAAGTGTTTACTACTTTAGCTCCTGTTCCTACTGCATCATCAGTCCAAATAGAGCCAATTTCCATTTTACCGAAAGTTACGCTTGTAGCATAAGCTTCATTGGTATATTCTAAGTAAGCTTGTCTAACACCGAAAGCACTTTTTGTATCTGTGTTTGCACCACCAAATCCATTTTCACCACCTGGGTTATATTCAAATTGAACAAAAGCTTTGAAGTTATCATCTAAAGCTGCTTTAAAATTCAATTGAGATTTAAATTTGTGTTGATTATTTTTAGAGCTATTGTAACCGCCAGTAGTTGAGGAACCATCATCTAATCTATCAGATTCAAATCTATATCTGAACATTCCTGATACATCAACATCTTTTATAGCTTCTTCAAGTGAAACAGCGTTAGCTGCTGAAAAAGCACCTGCAGCTAAAGCTGCTACTAAACTAAGTTTAACTAGTTTCATGAGAATTCTCCTTATTAAAATTAAAACTATGGCTTGTATTATAGCATAGTTTTATATAAGAATTCTTAAAATAAATAAAAACGATAAAAATATATTAAAGGGTTGTATTTATAGATTGAATTATCTTTAAAGATCTAGTTTGAAACTAGATCTTTAAAAACTAAGGAGTTATCTATGAATGTTTGCTTTTACAAATGTAATTATGCTCTTTGATAGTTAATGTTTGGAAACTGAGGGGTTA
>NZ_JAKMSK010000031.1:0-1330 GCF_025772605.1 Campylobacter sp. CNRCH_2016_0050h
CATGATACTTAACTCATCATTGCTTTTAGTATCTTTACTTAAAATAGTATCTTTGGTTTCATGATTGATAAATTTAAAAAAGTGTAGTAGGTTGTTTTGTAAATTAACAATTCTTGAGCTTACTGCTTTGTTTATGTATATAAATACTATTAAAGCAATAGCTAAAACTACGAAAAGAGATACTATAATTATAGTTGCTATTAATTTTTCTATAGGCATTTGTATTGAGCCAACTGGAGCTATAGTCACAATAGACCAATAATCATCAGCACCATCCCATACATCAAAGTTTGCTATCGCTGCTCTATTTGCATTTCCTGTAGAAGCTGGTGTGAAGTCAAATAGAGTATTAGTTTGATTTTTTTGTAAATCAATTAATAAATTCGCACTAGGATGCGGGTTGATTTGAGTAATATTTTTGCCTATAAATTCGGTTGCAGGGCTAACTGCTATTAGACCGTTTTTGCCTAATAATAATCTTTGATCGTCTTTAAAAACACTTCTTTCAGGATTTGTAAGCTCATGTTGAAGTTGTGTTAAACTTCCTAAAGCCCCTATAACCCCTATGATTTCTCCTTTTCTTACTATAGGCACAGCAATATTATAAGCTAGAATTTCTTCATTGTTGATAGTAAAATTTTGAGGTCGGCCTATTGATTCTTTTTTATTTTTTATTGCATTTTCAACGCTTTGCTGATTTAAAATAACATCTTCTGCTTGGACTAATTGTACGCCACCTTTTTCTCTTAAAGAAGTGTCGTGCAGTAGCATTAAAAATTTATTTGATTGTGTTAAAAGTTTAGGGTTAATGTCATTATATTTGGAAGTATCAAGAATATGCACATAAATATATGCTATCCAGCCATTAGAATCTAAAGCTCCTTCTAAAATATTTTTAATTCTGCGTTCTTCTATTGTGTCTTGTTCTGCGATGATGCTATCAATGGTGTTTTCTGCACCCATTAGTGTTGAATGTACACTTTCTGTTGCTCCACGGACGATATTTGCATATCTAAAAGCACTTGTTTGAAGTAATTTATCTGCTTCAGTGTGTAAGATATTTGAAGATTGCATAGCAATTACACTTGCTAAAATTCCAATACCTAAGACTATAATTGCAATTACAACAGCAACTATTTTGGTCCCTATTTTTAAATTTGAAAACAATGTATCTCCTTTAATTTATATGTTTAAATTATTAAGATATATTTTATCTTAAGTATAATTATTTTTCAATTAATTAATATTTGTTTGGTATTTCTAATAGTGGACTTGAATGTAAAATGTAGATTTAATAGAGTATCAAAGTTAAACCCATTAAGGGTTTAAC
>NZ_JAKMSK010000032.1:0-1305 GCF_025772605.1 Campylobacter sp. CNRCH_2016_0050h
AGCTTAGAAAATAAACTAGAATATTTAGGAATTTTTGGCGTATTAAGAGCCGCTACTTTAAAAAATCTTAATGTTGATTATAATCAAGGAAGTATCATAGGTTCAAACGATGGCATTATTTATGCAGGTGGTATGGCTGGTATGATTATGGATGGTAGTGATGTAAGTAATATCATACTAAAAGGTATTAAAGAAATAAAAGCAGAATCAAAAAATCATATTAGCTATGTTGGCGGTTTTGCAGGCATTATTGCAGATTGGGGTGGAGATTTAGATGATTGGGATGGCGTGAATTGCTATGATGATATTTGGTGCTATATGAAAGGAAGCTCATTTAACAACATAGCTCTGATGGATATAGGAAAGATTTACGGTAAAGGTGATTTTGCCTATGTGGGTGGTTTCACAGGAAGTTTATGGTCTGGAGTATATAATTATAGCAACATAGGACATAAATTTGATAATATTGTTTTACATAATATTGATAATATCATGGCAGAAACAGATACTGAAAGAGCAAGGGTTGGTGGTTTTGTAGGATATCTTTTTAACTCAACTCAAGGGGATTTTAGTGGAGATAGAATTAATGAATTTAATCATATAGTATTAAATAATATTGATTTAATTCAAGCTAAAAATAATGGAACTTTCGACCATCCTACATTACCATGGTTGGTTCGTGATGATAGTAGTGCAGCTGGATTTGTAGCATATTCTAGTGGTCAAAATTATTATTCTAATATAGTTTTAAATAACATTAAAGCTATTTATAGTAAAAGTGTTAATAAAGCAGAAAATAGCTATGCGTCAGGCTTTATGGCATATTCTGCTGGTATAGGACAAATTTTTTCTAATATAGTTTTAAACAATATAGGTTCTATTGTAGCAGATGGAACAGGTTATATGGATGATAATACAAGAGCTGCTGGATTTGTTGCTGTAGATGATGATAGAGATCAGTTTAAAAATATTTATATATTCTTTAGTCCTGATGCAAAAATAGAAGCAAATGCCGCGGAAGGAAAAAAATATGCTGGACTTTTTCATGCTGTTTCTAGTACGGGTTCTAAATATGAAAATATTTTTATATATCATCCAGAAAGTATAAAAGAACAAGGAGATATTGCTGAAATTAAGGAACTTAACAAAATATCATACGAAAACGGCGAATACCAAAACAAATACACCGAATTTAAAAATAAAATCACAACAGATCTAAAAGATTATGGTTTACATGAAGATAAAGATGGTTATTTTAGTTTCAATACTGATTTTAAAGTAAAACCAAGTGAAGATATCTTTAGA
>NZ_JAKMSK010000033.1:0-1232 GCF_025772605.1 Campylobacter sp. CNRCH_2016_0050h
GGAAAAAGTTTTAAATAATTAAACTAAACCCTTAATGGGTTTAGTTTGAGTGATATAAGATTTAAGTGTTAATTGGTAAGCTGGGGTTGGTGATTTTGATTGGATGTGATTGTTATTTTTTATAATTTTTTTATTAAAAAATAGTTTTTTTATATTTAAATAATGCATTTTTTTATTAAAAATAATACAAGATAATTTTTCCCTTAAAATTTACAATTTTTAAACAAGGATAATTCATTATGAAAAACATTACAAGAAGTTTAACGGGAAAATTAACTTTTTTTGTTTTTTTAGCAATTATAGCTATTTTATTTATAGC
This sequence comes from Campylobacter sp. CNRCH_2016_0050h, assembly GCF_025772605.1. Classification (NCBI taxonomy): domain Bacteria; kingdom Pseudomonadati; phylum Campylobacterota; class Epsilonproteobacteria; order Campylobacterales; family Campylobacteraceae; genus Campylobacter; species Campylobacter sp. CNRCH_2016_0050h. The sequence goes on from NZ_JAKMSK010000033.1 coordinate 320, forward strand.
AAATGCATTTAATTATGCCGAAGTAAAGCATGATGTTCAAAAACTCATCAATGATATACAAGTTAAAACAATGCAAGATGTTTTAAAGAATTTTGATGACTACACTGCTTCAAGAAGCGATGCTATTAGATCTGTCGCCTCTGAATTGCAAAAAAATCCTAATGCGAGTTTAGAAGAAATTTACACTATGGTTAAAGTTGCAAAAGAAGCTAGTCGTTTTGATGTGCTATATGTAGGACTTGCACACAATGGTGCAATGATTAGATCAAATGGAAACCATCAAATGCCATCTGATAGCTATGATCCTAGAACAAGAAGTTGGTACACAAGTGTTGCTTCTGGAGAAAACAAAGTTGTAATATCAAAGCCTTATATTGCCCCTAGCTTAAAAGCTCCTTCTTTATCTTTTTCATATCCTATAGTTGTTAATGGTAAATTTATAGGTGCAGTAGGTGGAAATTATGATTTAAATACTTTTTCAGATAATGTATTATCAATGGGAAGGTCACAAAGCGGATATACTGTGGTTTTAGATAATGATGGAACTATACTTTTTCATGAATCTTCTGAGGCATTATTAACAAAAAATGAATTAAGTCAAAATATAGTAAAATCATATCTTTCAACACCTGAAGGAAAATCAGGACTTCTTTCAAGCTCACCAATGTTAATTGAAGATGGAAATGCTCCTCGCAAGGCTGTGATTTGTCAGAAATCTTCAACAGGATACAATGTTTGTGTGATTGCAGATGAAAAAATCTATAAAGACCCGGTAAATAAAGCTTTAATACAACAAATCATTATTGGTGTTATAAGCTTGGTAATTGCTCTTGTAATTATAAGATTTATGATTAATTATAATCTTTCTCCACTTCAAAAAATCCAAACCGGCCTTAACTCTTTCTTTGACTTT
>NZ_JAKMSK010000034.1:0-1197 GCF_025772605.1 Campylobacter sp. CNRCH_2016_0050h
GATATTCATATCTTCAGAAGGTTTAGGTGGTGGCATTATAGGAAGCATAGGTTTAGATATGGTATCTGCTTGTTCTTTAAATTTATTATAAACTTCATCTTTATTAATATCGTTGTAAGTGTGAATATTTATTTTATCATTAGTATTACCCCAATAGTTTTGATCAGCTATTGCGTTACTTAAATCGTTTTCATGATGGTAGATGTGGATATTGGAAAGTGATTTTATTGATTCTTTTTCAATTTTTCCAAAGAATTTTCCAACTTGCCCACTAGAAATTTTTGTATTTTCTTTAAAAAATATAAAAATATTTTTAAACTCAGAAGGATAAAACGAGTTAGAATCAGTATCATAATATCCTATAAAACCTCCTGTATAGCCATTTTTTTTAGAATCAATATATAACTGATCTAAAACTATATTAGAAAAATATATTGGGGAACGACCATTAAAACCTATAAAGCCTCCACCAATGTAATTATCACTCTCGCCTTTATTTATAATATCAATATCTTGCAAAAAAACATTCTCTATCTTTAATTCTTCTCCAATAGATAGAGTATCACCAGCAAATCCACCAATCAGAGACCCTCCAGAATTATTAAAATTAATATTTATATTGTTTAAAAATATATTATTACAATTTGCAGTGAAAGATCCAGCAAATCCACCAATCCATAAATCTGTACCAGTTCTATTTAGAGTAATATTATTCAAATAAATATTCTCACTATCTATGAGATCAACTATTCCAGCAAATCCACCAATCCGTCCTGATCCATCAAATCCATTAAGATTGATCTTACTCAAATAAATATTACGATTGAAAAAATCCTGATTAGAATTACCGGTAGTTGCTCCAGCAAATCCACCAATTGTATTACTAATACCACGTGCTGTAATATATATATTGTATAAGTAAATATTATTACTATTACCACCTTTCTTTATCCCAACAATTCCACCAACATACGAAGAACCAGCTACATCAATTTGTATATTTTTTAAAGAAATATTATCATAGTTTGACAATACACTATACCCGAGCAAGCCACCAATAAAATCCAACCGAAGATCTTTATTATTGCTGTGTTTAATACCACCACCCATATAATCTACATTGATATTTTTAAAATTAACCCCATCTGCTATGCCAAATATACCTACATAAATTTCAGATTTATTATTTACCAATCC
>NZ_JAKMSK010000035.1:0-1087 GCF_025772605.1 Campylobacter sp. CNRCH_2016_0050h
AATGATAACAAAACGCATTAGACTTAGGATCTGGTGCAGCAATGCGTGAAGGTTCAAGTCCTTTCATCCGCACCACTAATTTAGATTTTACTCAAATATGAAAACCTATAATTTATTTTTAGTTGCACAATAATAATATTTTAAATTAAAATATATTGCAAATATTAGGAAGATATTATGGTAAATATATCAAGTTAAAATTATCGAAAATTTTTGCAAGGATAAATTTAAAAAAGATACAAGGCTAAAGGATTTTTTTCATATCTTTTTGGCACAAAATTTAGAAATTTATACCAATATAGAAGACCAAAATTATACCAAAGGTACAATACTAATATATAAAATTTTTGATATATGTATTATATGTATAAAAGATGGAGTTTTCGTAGGTCAAGAGTATTGTCAATTTAAAAAAAGCGTGATAGATTATATAGTTGCTTATACTGATGAAAATATGAATGATGGTAAAATATCGCAACTATTAAGAGGTAGTTTTACATTAAAAATAGATAAATCAAATTGTTATGATAATCCAGATATTAAAGTTGTGTTTTCAGAAAAAGGCTTTTTGTTTCAGGCTAAATTTAACAATTGTGAAAGTAAATTTAAAGATACAATGACTATGTTTGCACTTTCTTTGGCTTATCGTGAGAAAATGGAGTATTATTTGAATTTGACTTCAAGTATTATAGATAAAGAAAACTACCATGATGTTATTGATATTAAAAAAGATTTTTATGTTTTTAATTTGAAATATTTTTTTAGCAACCCAATACATTATAACTACCAACAAAAACACACAATATGGAAAATTATATTTCATTATTATAATATTTTAGAGCAACATCAAGAATTAAAAATTCAAATAGAAAATCTTGTTGATATTTTGCATATTGAGCAAAATCAAGAAGAAGATAAAAAGGAAAAAATAAAAGAGAATAAAAGAAAAAAATTGAAATGATTTTTTAATTATCGGTGCTTTTGTTACTTTAGCTTCGCTAGTTAGTGTATACAAAGATGCTATGGAATTACTTGGTTAAAGTTATAGTATCACTTGTTTTGTGTTTTACTAAAATTTAACTCTCTA
>NZ_JAKMSK010000036.1:0-981 GCF_025772605.1 Campylobacter sp. CNRCH_2016_0050h
AACCAATTATCTACCAATACAATGACTTATTATAAACTTTATTATAAACAATATCACACATCACACTTTACAATACCATTTCAATATAAAAACCAAAAACCACTAACAACTAAAAACAAATTTATTAAACTTACTATAAGCATTTTAAAATTAAAAACAACCAAACTAATAAATTGCTAAAAATAAAGAATAATAAAACCAAGTCAAATACCCAAACAACATAAAACTAAATAAATTTCTAAAAAGCATAAAAAATAAAAAAACTATAAATTAATTAAAAAACGCAATATAAGAAATATAAGAAATATAATCTAAAAATTAAAACATATTTAGCAAACTACTAAAAAACAAAAAATAATTTTAGCAAATTGATAAAAAAGTCAACAAACAATTAAAAATAAACTACCAATAAATTATTAGAATACTTCAACATAGATTAAAAACCAAATTCAAAAACTATACTAAAAATAAAAAAACCTAATTTACTAGATTAATAAAAAAATAAATAATTAAAAACTAGAAATTAAAAAATCACCTACAGCTAACAACCATAAAAAACCTAAAACTAAATCAAACACTAAAAATAAGAATTAAAATATCTACGGTTAACAACCAAGTTGACTAAACCACTAAATAAAAATCACAAAAAATAAAATAATAAAACCAACCACCAAATAAGCCATTAAAACAATTCAATAACTAACAACACAAATCTAAACCATAAAAAAATAAAACAATAAACCCAAAAACCATAACATATAAGAATAAAAATCGATAACAAAATAAAAAAACAAACCACTCTAAAAATTAAACCAATAAACAGCTAAATAGCATATAAAACTAAATTTTATAACCAAATAAAAAAATAACAACTAACAATAAGCATAAAAAATAAACTAATTTAAGGATTAAGCCAATAAATAACTAAAATAACTAAAATAACTAAAATAACTAAAATAACTAAAATAACTAAAATAACTA
>NZ_JAKMSK010000037.1:0-736 GCF_025772605.1 Campylobacter sp. CNRCH_2016_0050h
CAATAGGTTTATTAACATCAGGAGCTATTAATAAAGGAATAGTTTTAAAGTCTCCAGCTATGATAACTTTTTCAAATTTATTGTTATCTTTAAAATCTTGAAGTTGATCTTTATAACTAAGCAATTGTGCATAAAGAGTTTTAGCTTCAGTATTAAGTTTTATAATGGTGCTTTTAATACTTACAAATAAAGGGTCATTTTCATTTGCCAAGCCTTTTTCTATTAAAACTACATAATCATTATAAGCTTTTATAAATTTGGCTAATTCTTCTTGATTTTCATCAAGCAAGTGCTCAATATTAAAACCTTTTGATACTATATTTTCTTTAAGATCTTTAAGATCTTTATACAGTGTGTTTTTTTTGTCATTAAAGTTTGTAAATTTAGCGCCAGCATTTTTGAAAGAATTTGCAAAGTTAGTTTTTACTGTTTCATCAGTAAATTTAGCTTTGTTTATATCATGAACTTTATATTCATTTAAAAAGCTCAAGCTTTGTAATAATGCTCTAGCATCGTTTTCTTTTACACCTAAATATGTGGTTATAAATTTAACCTGCTCATCTTCTGTTTTATTTGATATATCACTATACTCATTTAATAATTTAGCTAATAATCTAATATCTATATTATAATGAACCTTATCAATATCATTTATAATATAATCCCATATATCATCGCTAATTAAATCATTTTCATCTAAAGTGGCTGTTTCGTTTTTAATATCTTCTACATCAGG
>NZ_JAKMSK010000038.1:0-709 GCF_025772605.1 Campylobacter sp. CNRCH_2016_0050h
TGTCGTATCTATATTAATATTCTTTAAAGTAAATCCTTGACCATCAAATGTTTTAGTGAAAGCACTATCATCTTTAAAACCTACTATCATACTAGTAAATTCATTAGCATCTTTTTTGCCATCACTATTTAAATCTATCCAATAATTAGCATAGTTTTGTCCACTACTTGCTTTAAAATCTATATCATTAGTAAGTCTATACTCACTAGCTGTATCTCTAAAGCCTTCTTTGTTTTCATTCCACCCTTTAGCAAAATGCCACCAGTCTACATCAGAGCCTATGCCTACATATTTATATACTTTAAAATTACTGCTTGAATTGTTAAATTTATTAAATACTTTAAAAGAACTAGGATTATAATAGTATCCACTAGCATTTAGATACATAGAACCTTTAAAACTATTACCATTGCCTCCCTTGATATTTAATTTGCTAAGTTTATTACCATTAATAGAGCTTACATCAACATAAACTTCATTGCCTTGTAAAGTTATTTCATTAGCTGAAATTTGTTTTGAGTGTTCTCCTAAATTTTTATCATAGTCAGCATATGCATTAGACACTACTTTATTACCTTGTAAAACAACGCTAGCAGCATTGATTTCACCACCCATATTAATCACATTTCCACCCTTAGGATTTGGCTTAAACACCGGAGAAAAAGAAGCGCCTTTAGAAAAGAAATTTTTATAATCATTTTCATTTAAA
>NZ_JAKMSK010000039.1:0-658 GCF_025772605.1 Campylobacter sp. CNRCH_2016_0050h
CTATTTTTTCAACCCACACATCTTTACCATTTTTTTGTAACTTTTGCCCTATGAGGAACAAAAAATACTTGGCGCAAGAAGGGATCTAGACTATATATTTAGTTGCAACACTAAGACAATATTCCATTTCTGTTTTATTGATCTTAGTTTCAGCAGGGAAGAAATGTTTTTTAATTAGAGCGATTCTTTCTTTGTTTAATTCTGTATTTTGATTTGTATTTATTATTGCTGACATGTTTTTCCTTTTTTTTGATTTGATAATAAAAAAGGAATAGAAAATTATATTGCCCAGGAAGAGAATAAAAAAATCTATTCCCAACTTATAGGGTGTGCTAAGAAGCTAAAATAAAGACTAACTTTTTCTTTCATTAATGTATTTATCGTTAAATAATGAGCTACTAAAACCAATGTGCCAAAAATAAGAGTGATAGCACCAATTAAAATAGCTATATTATAACCATCCATTCTCTCTTATTTTCTTTTAAAAAAAGATCAATCTTTAAGAAAGATCGATGATAGTGCAACTATCGCCCATTTGCAAACCATAAAGACTATTTACAAATAATCATACGCCAATAGATTCTATGAATCTTAAGATTACTTTTACAGGTATTTTTATAAATAATACTTTTTAAAATTTTTATTTTATATTATTATC